>JACCTI010000008.1 GCA_013812515.1 Chthoniobacterales bacterium | reverse complement strand
ATGCGCGACCTGCACGATGCCGTCCTCGAAGGCGCGGTCCAGCGCATCCGCCCGAAGATCATGACGGTCTGCGCGATTCTGTTCGGCCTGCTCCCAATCATGTGGTCACCCGCCACCCAAACGGGCGCGGATGTGATGAAGCGCATCGCCACCCCGATGATCGGCGGCGTCGTCACGTCGGCGATTCTTGAGTTGCTCCTCTATCCGGTGATATATGTGATCTGGCGCCGACGCTCTCTGACCAAGGAGGCTCGCCGGCATGAACTATCTTCTGCCGGAACTCCAGTGTTAGCATCATGAAGCGAGCTGCTTGAGGCTCAGAGTCGGCAAACGCTTTCCGGACTTGAGGCCTTCCCTCTCGAAACGGCCACACCAATGTTTTGCCGCGCTGCATTCGTCACACAAATGTAACCACACGCCTTTTGCGAGCGAGGTCGTGGAACTGGTAACTTCGGGAAGTCCGATGCAAACTCTGGAGCCGCCCTCGCGTTTCAAAAACATTCGCGTCGTGAAAGCGCCCACGCCGCGGCACGTTCGCACTGCGTGGGTCTCCGACCTTCACCTGGGCACGCGCAGCAGTAACACCGCTGCTTTTCTAGATTTCCTGCGCGATCACGAGATCGGCACTCTCTACATCGTCGGCGGTTTGATCGATGTCTGGCAGTTGCGTCGCGGAATCTATTGGCCGCAGGAGCACAACGACGTCATCCAGAAAATCCTGCGCGCGGCGCGCAAAGGCACCCAGGCATCTACATCCCCGGTAACCACGATGAATTCGTCGAGCGGTTCGCCGGTGTTTATGGATACATCTCGATTCAGAAACACGCCATCCACACCACGGCCGACGGCCGGCGCATCCTCGTTATACACGGCCACGAGCTGGACGCCGTGGTGCAGAACGCGCGCTGGCTGGCCTTCGCGGGCGATCTCGGTTATCAATTTCTTCTCTCGCTCAACCCGACGATCAATTTCGTGCGCCGCCTCTTCGGGCACGATTACTGGTCGCTCAGCGCCTATGCCAAAAAGCGCGTGAAAGACGCCGTCAGCTTCATCGGCGAATTCGAGAAAGCCATCGTGCTCTATGCGGGGCGTTTCGGCGTCGACGCTGTTCTTTGCGGTCACATCCATAGCGCGTCGATCCGTCAGTTCGGCGCTGTGACCTATTACAACTGCGGCGATTGGGTGGAGACCTGCTCGGCGCTGGTAGAGCAGGAGGACGGCACGATCGAGCTGCTCAACTTCCATCCCCTGGCGGCGCGGAACGCCGCGCCCTACGAACCGGCGCGGGAATTGTCGTCGCTTCTCGTCTGAGTTATGAAAACAAAGAAACGAAACCGAAACGGCTCCGCGAGCGCATCCCCCGTCAAGCTCCTGGAAAGCGAACTGCTGCAACTGCGCGGGGAATTACGCAAAACCATCCGGGCCTACAGCGCGCGGCTGGAGATTCAGCTCGCCCAGAGCGTTGCCGCAGTCCGGGCCAGTGAGGCCGTCGATGAACTGCCCAAAGAGCGGCTGCATCAACTGCGCGATATGACGACCCTGGTGCGGAAGCGCAAGGTGAAACCAGAAAAGGGTCGCCGGAAAGATCTGCGCAAGATCGATGCGCTCATCACTGATCTGCACCTGTTTCTGCCGCAGGATTTGAAGCACTAACGCAGTGTAAGAGAAGAGAATGAACGGCATTAATTCGGACCAACTGGGGGGCGTCTTGGGACGAGCGGAAGCTCGTCCCTCCGGAGGGACATGCTTCCGCATGTCCGGGATCGTGGCCCGTAACATAACTTGGCGTTGCACTGCGCTAGTGGACTGGATCGGATAGTTCGTGAGTGCGCCTGGAGTGCGCCTGGAGTGCGCCTGGAGTGCGCCTGGAGTGCGCCCTGGAGTGCGCCCTGGAGTGCGCCCTGGAGTAAGCCTGGAGTGCGCCCTGGAGTGCGCCTGGAGTGCGAGCCTACTCTCTTGACCTCGAGCGAAGCAGACCCGTCGCTACAAAGCGCCGAGCGCCCCCTGCGCGCCGGTTTTCATCGACACGGTCCACCGGCGGCCGGCTCTCGTTGGTGAAGCGCTCTTCAAAGTGACAGCGGCGTGACACGCGCCAGATTTCGAGGATCTGGAAGCTTCGCGTGCAGTGTGGCACTGCACCGGTCCGGGCGACCACCGCCCCACATCGGGCGCTACGACAGGCGGCTTGCGAGCATGCGCCTGTTA
>JACCTI010000470.1 GCA_013812515.1 Chthoniobacterales bacterium | reverse complement strand
GCACGGTGAAATCTTCTCCGTACGAATAACCCGACTCCGTCACATGCGGGCGCCCATCGCCATCAAACGCGACGCCCGTTGGATAAGTGAATCCGCTCGCCACCGCCTCGGCGCGATAGCCGTTCGGCACGGCAATGTCCGCGGGATTTATCGCAGGCGCTCGGCTGAAGGTCGTCTGCCCGCCACCGGTCGACGGCCGGATGTTGTAGCAACCGGAGGACGCTGCCGCCGCGGCGAACACGAGTGCGACGAATCCTCTCCTGTGCAAAACCATTCAATGGACTGAAACGGCACGTTCTGGATCGACGGCTGTATGCCCTTGCGATGCGAAATTTGCGCGGCTTGCGCGGAAAAGTTATACTGCGGCGCCCGGCCGAACTTCCCGATTGTTCACCATGAACGAGCAACCACACGACGATCTTGACAAGTTCGGATCCGCCGCCGCCGGCCGGAGTGTGAGCGTGCTCCAGGCATTCGATCGCATCATCGCGTCAATTCCTCCGCGCGATCCATTGCGCGGTGATCTCGTCGCCTTGCGCGAAGGAATCGCCGAGCGCGAAGAGATGATTGCAGACGCGCGGCAGATGATTGAAAAGCTGGAAGAGGTGATCAAGAAGGTCACCTCCCCCGCGAATCGAATCGGCACTTATCTCGGCAGTCCGTCGCGCGACACCGCGCACATTGTGGTCGGCGGCTCGGATTATTACTGCAACGTCGATCCGCGCCTCAAACTGCGGGAGTTGAAGAAAGGAACGCGCGTTTTGGTGAATGAGGCTTACGTGATTGTGGGCGATCTCGGCTTCGAAACGGCGGGACCCGTGACCCGGATCACGGAGGTTCTCGGAAGCGATCGGCTCCGCGTCGGGGGCGAGCACGGGCTGCAATCGGCCATCTTGCAACGCTCGGCTGAGCTGGCGAAATCGGCGCTTAAGTCAGGCGACGAAGTGCGCGTGGATCCCAGTTACCGGATGGCGCTGGAAGCTTTGCCGCATCCTGAGTCGCGCGAGCATTATCTCGATGCGATCCCGGAACTGCCGTGGGAAAAAGTTGGTGGCCAGGATGAAGCGCTGCAAGCGATCAAGGACGCGATCGAGCTGCCGCTGATCCATGGTGAGCTTTTTGCGAAGTTCCAGCACGCGACTCCGAAAGGCTTCTTGTTGTACGGTCCTCCGGGTTGCGGCAAAACGCTCATCGGCAAAGCGACGGCCTACAACCTGACGAAGCAACTGCGCGAGAAAAGCGGCAACGAGATGAAGGAATACTTCATGCACGTGAAAGGACCGGAGATCCTGAACATGTGGGTCGGTGAATCGGAACGGATGGTGCGCGAGATTTTCGCGACCGCGCGCGAGAAAAGGCGCGAAGGTTATCTGCCGTTTCTGTTTATCGACGAAGCGGAGAGCATTCTCGGCACGCGACGCGCTTCCCGTCACTCGAACATTCTCTCAACTCTGGTGCCGATGTTCTGCTCGGAGATGGATGGGATCGACTCGTTAGGCGAGGTCGTCATCATCCTCGCTTCCAATCGCGCCGACCTGATCGATCCGGCGATTCTCCGGCCGGGCCGCATCGACCGGAAAATCAGAGTGCGGCGCCCAAACCGCGCCGGCGCGCGCGAAATTTACCGCATATATCTGACGGACAATCTGCCCTACGAGAGCGCGATCCTGGAGAGCGCGGAGAACCGAGGCGCGGCCATCGATCGCCTTATCGAGCGTTTGCTCGACGCGCAGTTTGCGAAGCGGGAGGAAAGCAAATTCCTCGAGATCACGTTGCGGAGCGGCCGCAAAGAGAGTGTCTATCGCAGTGATCTGCTGAGCGGAGCGATTATCGCCTCCGTGGTCGAACGTGCCAAAGCGATAGCCATTAAGCGCGCCATCGCGAACGAAGCTGTCGCGGGCAGCGACCCCGGCCGACTCGACGGCATCAGTGAAAACGATCTTCAACTCGCGTTCGACGCAGAGTTCCGTGAGAACGATATCTTCCCGCCGACTGACATCGCGGAGGACTGGTTCAAGCTGATTGATTTCGATCCTGAAAACGTCGTCAAAATTGCGCCGGCACGCGCCGCCCGCGGTGCGAACACGGCACACCATTTTTCCGGCATAGTCTAGCTCGGACGTTGAACTTCGCGTTTCGTTCAACGGTCGCGGAGCTGAAGACGATGTTGCGCAACTCGGCGCGATGGATGCAGCACACCGCAGTGCCTAAGTCTTAGAAAGCTTGTATCAAGTCGTTCGCTTCCGCTTGGCTGAAGGTTCGACGTTCTGCATCCGAGCCAATCCCGCCGCGCCGGATGTTTTCCGCTCTTCCGAAAAAACGGAAGCGCAGGTCCTTGGAAGGAACTACTGCGATCTGGAACGCGAATCGGAGCAAATTACCGCGAAGTGCATCGTGCCCGCAGCACGCCCGCAGTAAAGCTGAATGGAGGGATCTGAGACGAGCCTCGCAGCGCGTCCTATCGCGGGCAAGCTGCGCATGGTTGCGCGAGCGGCTCTCAGATTTCGCGCCCCAAGCATGACAAGTAGCAACCGTGCAGGTGTGCACCCTTTCGTGAGCAGCCGATAACCCGCACATTTTCCAACGCCAGAGCGGCGATGGCATCGACCGAAAACATCCAGGCCATCTCCCATTGCCCACCTTCACTGCGCAACCGGTAACAGAGAAGCGCTGCTGCGGACCACCACCCTTCTTTACTTGGAAACATCCGTCGCGATGTTCAGCATCCGTGATCATGAATTCCCGAGCGCATCGCGCGCTTCGTCCTCTTGCCTGGCCGTCTTTGCTTCTACTGGCCGTCCTCTCGGCACCTGCACAAGAGCGCCCTCACGTCACGGCTGAGCAGGTCGACAAGGCCGTTCGAGAACTCGACGCGATCGCCGCCACACAAACGGAGGACAATACGCTGCCGGGCCTGGCGATTGCCGTGGTTTTTCAGGGCAAAATTGTTTGGGCAAAAGGCTTCGGAGTTCGCGACGTAAACACCAGAGCGCCCGTGAATGCCGACACCGTCTTCCAACTCGCCTCCCTCTCCAAACCGGTCGGCGCAACCGTCGTTGCCGCGCTCGTCGGCGAAGGCAAGATCACCTGGGATTCGAAGCTGCAGGAGCTTGATCCCACTTTTGCCATGTTCGACCCGTGGGTCACCCATGAGGTCACCATCCGCGATATGTATGCCCATCGCAGCGGCCTGCCCGAACACGCGGGCGATCTGCTGGAGGACCTCGGCTTCACCCGCCCCGATATCTTGCGCCGCCTGCGCTACCAACATCCTGAAAGCAGCTTTCGCTCGCACTACGCCTACACGAACTTCGGCATAACCGCAGCGGCCGTCGCCGCGGTCAAAGCGTACGGGATCGAATGGGAGAACGCGTCGGAAGACAAGCTCTACAAACCGCTGGGCATGACTTCCACCAGTTCGCGGCATTCCGATTTTGTCGGACGGACGAACAAGGCCCTCGGGCACGTGCTCGTCGGCGGCAAGTGGGTGCAGAAATTCCAGCGCGATCCAGACACGGAGTCGCCCGCTGGCGGAGTGAGCTCTTCCGCGAACGATCTTGCCAAATGGGTGCGGTTGGAGCTGGCCGGCGGGAAGTTCGAGGGCAAAACCATCGTGGAGGAGAAGGCTCTCACCGAAACCAGACGCCCACATATGCTCACCGGCTACAACCCGTTCACAGGTCTGCCTACCTTCTACGGCCTCGGCTGGAACGTCAGCTATGACGAACAGGGACGGTTGCGTTTGAACCACTCCGGCGCCTTTGCTCTCGGAGCGGCCACTTACGTCAACCTCCTTCCCGGCGAGCAGCTCGGCATAGTCGTTCTGACCAATGCTTATCCGATCGGAGTTGCCGAAGCGCTCGGCACTACCTTTGTCGACCTGGCGCTTTACGGGAAACCGACGCAGGATTGGTTTGCGCTCTTCAAGAAGGTCTTCTCCGACCCGGCTACAGTCGGCCTCACGACCAGTATCAATTACGCCAAAGCGCCGGCCGCACCGGCGCCGGCGTCGAAACCGGACGCATACGTCGGCACCTACACGAATGACTTCTTTGGCGATCTGTCCATTAACCAACAAGGAACCGCGCTGGCCATGACCATAGGCTCCCAGAGTAGAAAGTTTCCGATGCAGCACTACGACCGCGACACTTTCACCTATCAAACTGAGGGCGAAAATGCCGTCGGCGTTAGCGGGATCACCTTCACTATCGGCGCCGATGGCAAATCCAGCCAGGTGACCGTCGAGAACTTGAATGTTCGAGGGGAAGGCACATTCAAACGTCTTCCCCGCCAGTAAAGCGCCGTCGTATTTAGGCGCTTCCTTCAGTTACTGCCTCCCCACTCCGGCTTTCATGGGTTCTTCGTTCCGCATTCTTTCCTGCGCGTAAAACAGAAAAGCCGCCGAGGCATGTGCACCCCGGCGGCTTCGATTCCCAATCGCCAATCGGCGGTCGCAAATCGGAAATCAGATTGCCCTTATCCCATGCCGAGGGAGTCGAGCGTCGGCTGGTCGATCACCGCCGTCGCCATGAGCCCTTGTTCCGACTGGTAGGCGGTGAGCGCCTCCCGGGTCAACGGCCCGAGCAATCCATCCACCTCACCCCTGTAGTAGCCCATCTGCTGTAGCACACCTTGCACGTCGGCGATTACCCGGTCCGGCGGCTCAGCACGCTGACCCACGTAGATCGGTCCGTCGTAGGCATAATACTGCGCCGAAGGATTGTAACCCCACGCCGGATACCAGTAGTTGTTGTTCCAGTAATAGTAGCCGCCACCGATGAGCTCCACGCGGCTGTAGCGCGACCGATACCAGCCCTCGTCGTGCCGTTCCGGACGATAAGCGCGAAAGACTTCGTATTGCGGACCCTGCCACCGCTCGGCTCCTTGAATCCGATAGTTCTCGTTAAACGTAACCGTCGGCACTTGCTGCGGCCGTGCCTGTGCACGGAAGTTCGCGTTCTGCGCCTTGATCTGCTGCACCTGCTGCGGATCGGGCTTCTTCTTCGCCCCCGCTTTGGCCTGCGCGTTTTGCTGGTCGGCTGCCTTAACTGGCGGAGCTGCACTGGCCGACGCTGCCGCCGGAGTCGCACTCGCCGCAGCCGCTGCCGGAGTAGCAGATGCCTTCGCATTCGCCGCATCGCGCTCCTTCATCCCTTTTTTGCGTTGCTCCGTCTGCTGCTGCTGCTGCTTCGCAGCACCCGGCGTCTCACTCGCAATCGCTTGACCCGAAGCATCTGTCCCGGTGGCGCTTGACGGTTCCTCGTTCGTCCGGGCCTTGCCGCCCTTGCCCGGATCGCGCTCGTTCGTCGCTCCGCGTTCAGTCGCCTCTCCGCGTTCTTTCGCCTCGGCGTTCTGCCTCGCGGGTCTCTCCTGAGACTTCGACGCCTTCGCGTCGGGTTTGGCTTCGGCCCCCTTCGTTTGTTCGGCATTCTGCCTTTTCTTCTTTGCTGGTGACGACTTCTCGTCCGGCTGCTGCGCCATCGCGGCACCAGCCAGCGCCAGCGAACAGCCTATAAGTAAGCTAATGAATTTTTTCATATGGACATGTTTGGTCGTGGACGTTCGCGATCTATTCACGGCGGAGAGTGCTTTCTCTCCGCGTCGTGCATCGATCGGCTAACAACACTTCGTCCAACCGCACGGATTCGGTTCCCCCGCAGACAAGATCACCTGTCGATACGAGCCCTTGCTTTTCCGCAAATCACCGGATGAAACGACACTCGTACATGTCGGGTGAAGCTGAGTGGCAAACGCGCAAGAAGCGCATCGACACGCGTCTGAAGCAGAAAGGCTGGAAGCTTCTGCCTTTCTCCCCCGGCCTCAATCTGAAGAACCTCGACAGATGCGCGATCGAGGACCTCTGACCGTTAACGATCTCGCCGGCCTCCCTTGCGCCGTCTTGCTTTTCCGCGTTTTGCCGGGTAAAACGGCAACTCGCAAATGCCGACGGAAGCAGACACTTGCAGAAAGTTCGTCGTCCCGAAGCTGCAAGCGGCTGGTTGGGACAACGAGCCGTACTCGATAGCCGAGCAGCGGACGATCACGGACGGTCGCATCGTGCCAGTTGGAAAGAGCTTCATCCGCCGACCGCCAAAGCGCGTCGACTACCTGCTCCGCTACCGGCGCGACCAGCCTCTCGCCGTCGTAGAGGCGAAGCCGGAATACAAAACAGCAGCAGACGGCCTCCAGCAGGCTAAGCGATATGCTGAGATGCTCGCACTGAAATTCGCCTACGCGAGTAACGGCCCCGACATTATCGAGTTCGATTACTTCACGGGAATCGAGAAGACGATCACTTCGTATCCCGCGCCGGAAGAACTGTGGCAGCGGTATCGCAACGGCTCCAACCTGAAGAACGACACGGCCGTCGAGCAGCTTCTCACGCCGATCAACTTCGCGCTTAAGCAGGGCGAGCGTTACTACCAGCAGATTGCGATCAGCCGCGCGGTTGAAGCGATCGTCACAGGAAAGAAGCGCGTCTTACTGACGATGGCGACAGGCACCGGTAAGACACCCGTCGCGTTCCAAATCTGCTGGAAGCTTTGGAACGCCCGCTGGAACAGAACCGGAGAGCACCGCAAACCGAAGATCCTTTACCTCGCCGACCGAAACATCCTAGTCGACGACCCGAAAGATAAGATCTTCGCCGCCTTCGGCGCTGCGCGCGCTAAGATCGAGAACGGAAACGCAGTTCAGAGCCGCGAAATCTACTTCGCGATCTATCAAGCTCTCGCGAAGGACGAGCGGCGTCCCGGCCTCTACAAAGAATACGCGCCGAATTTCTTCGATCTGATCATTGTCGATGAGTGTCACCGCGGCAGCGCGCGCGAAGACAGCGCGTGGCGCGAGATCTTAGAATATTTTGAGCCGGCGTCGCAGCTCGGTATGACCGCCACGCCGCTGCGTGAGGACAACCGCGACACCTACGAATACTTCGGCAATCCCATTTACACCTACAGTCTCCGCCAGGGCATCGAAGACGGCTTCCTCGCGCCGTATCGCGTTCACCGCATCATCTCGGATTGGGACGCGGCTGGCTGGCGCCCGAGCAAGAACGAGCTAGATCGATACGGGAGAGAAATTCCCGACGACGAATATCAGACGAAAGACTTCGAGCGCGCTGTCGCGTTACGCGCGCGGACGGAGGCAATCGCGCGTCACCTGACCGACTTCCTGAAGAAGACGGATCGCTTCGCCAAGACGATCGTGTTCTGCGTCGATCAGGAACACGCCTCTGACATGCGACAGGCGCTCAATAACCTGAACACTGACCTCGTGCAGCAGTCTCCCGACTATGTCTGTCGCGTCACGGCAGACGAAGCGGAGATCGGTCGCGGTCACCTTTCGCGCTTCCAGGATGTCGAAACCCAAACACCAACCATTCTTACCACGTCGCAATTGCTAACCACCGGGGTCGATGCGCCCACGTGTAAGAACATCGTCCTGGCCCGCGTCGTCGGCTCGATGACGGAGTTCAAGCAAATCATCGGACGCGGCACTCGCGTGCGCGACGACTACGGAAAGCTTTGGTTCAACATTCTCGATTACACTGGCTCCGCGTCACGGCAGTTCGCTGATCGGGAGTTCAATGACGATCCAGTTCTGATAACGCAGGAAGAGATCGACGAGAAAGGTAAGTCTAAGAAGATAGAGATTATTGATGACGGCCTGCCGCCTCTCGACGGAGAAGATCATGGGCCGGTTATCGTCGACGAAGGACCCGACGTTCAGCGGCGGAAATATTACTTCGATGGCGGACAGGTAGAGATCGCGTCGCACCTCGTTTACGAGCTTGATCCTGACGGCAAGCAGCTACGCGTAGTGAAGTTCGCCGACTACGCAGCGGAGAAGGTCCGCACCTTGTATCCATCTGCCCCTGAACTGCGCGCGCAATGGGCGAACCCATCAGCCCGTTCTGAGATTATCCAGAAGCTCGCTGAGCGCGGCATCAGCTTCGATGAGTTGGCGGCTTCAGCCGGCCAGCCCGACGCCGATCCGTTCGACCTGCTGTGTCACGTCGCATTTAACGCGCCGCTTCGCACAAGGCGCGAGCGCGCCCAGCGCCTGCGAGAAGAAGGCAAAGACTTCTTCGCTCAATACGCACCCGAAGCACGGGCAGTATTGGACGAACTGGTCGAGAAGTATGCCGACTACGGAACGGCTGAATTCGTGTTGCCCGGTGCCTTACAGGTGCCGCCTATCTCCGAGCGCGGGAACGTGATCGAAATCGCGAAACTTTTCGGTGGCACGGACAAGCTCCGCGAAGCAGTGAACGAACTACAGACCTTACTCTACGCTGCATGAATCCCGGTAAACCGCTTAAACCCGACAAAGCGAAGGAAGACTTCAACTATCAGATTGAAGTCGCAGAACGACTACGCGATGCCGTCATTCCCTTGGGTGGCATCAAGAAGACCTCAAAAAAACCGATCCATGTGACGCAATCGCGAAAGATTGTTGAACTGGCGTTTATGGGAGTCGTTGCTGCATGGGAGGAATTCTTGGAAGCAGCAATGGTTCGGTACCTTGCCGGTGCAGCGACTACGAGCGGTTACAGCGCGCCCTTGAACGTCGGCAAAGCGTCTGACCTAGCGCACGCATATCAGATCATCGCTCAAGACGCAGACTACGATCGAAGTATACACTATCTGTCGTGGACCTCTCCGCGGGAGGTAAAAACGCGCGCTAAGTTCTACTTTGTCGATGGCGCGCCGTTTGTCGCTCCGCTTACGTTGGGAGAACAGTGTCTCGGCTGGGCGGTGCAAATCCGCAATCGCGTTGCGCATGCCTCCGAGAAGTGTCGGGGCGAATTCGAGGCTGCAGCCCGAGCACTCCTTGCGAAAAATAAGCTTAACCAATCGTTTCGCGCCGGCGATCTGCTCGAAGAACAGACAGCGCGGCACTTTCCCAAAGTGCTAAGCCTCCCGGCCGAAGCGACTCTCTTCTCTGCCTACATGCGGCTATTCCGCTATCTCGCCGACCAAATAGTGCCGTGAGCAAAGCGACGACAACGGTTCAGTCCCTAGGCTCCCTCATCAAATCCGCGCGCGA
>JACCTI010000456.1 GCA_013812515.1 Chthoniobacterales bacterium | reverse complement strand
ACGCAGAAGCGCGGCGGATTTTTACCTCCGCGCAGCAAGGCGCGTTGAAGTTGATCCGCGGCTTTCCCGGGCTGCTTCCGCCACCGGTGGAGAGCATGGAAGGCCGATGGAGCGCCGCGGAAGAGAGAGCGATCGCGCACCGCAGCAGCTACAGCGCTGTCGGCTCGCTGGCGACCGTGCGGCAGCGACTCCAAGAGGTGCTCGAAGAAACAGGCGCGGATGAGCTGATCGCAGTCGCTCAGATCTATGATCATGAGGCGCGACTGCGTTCCTACGAGCTTGGCGCGGAGATCCTTCGCTCCTTGTCTTCGGCCTAACGAGTCGCTTCCCAGACGAGCGCGCGCATCCGGCGGCGTTAAGATCGGTCGCGATTAGCGTCGCGCCTTCTGGCAAAGCCCGCTGCCAGGCGCTGCGTCACGATGCCGGTACCACAAGCCGTCTCCAGAACAGAGATGTCGTTCTGCTTTGGCAGCCGCGCGACGAGATTGTCCGCATACGGCTCGAACAATAGCGGCCCAAGGGTATCGTTCGTAATTCTCGGGGACGGACCCAACAAACGCTGCGCTTGCTTCCAGCATTTCGGAAGGTTGCGCGTGCTTTGCGCGAAATCCAGCCGTGGGTTAGTGACCCTCAGGCACTCTCCCATGGTCGCGGCGACGCGTTTGCTCGTGTCTTCCCGAATTACTTCGAGCCGCTTCGACATCTCATGGACGAGCGATCCGATCTTCTCGGATTGTTCCGGGGTGAGCTTCAATTGCTGCCGCAAATGCTCCCGCATGCGATCGCCGAACTGCATTGAGTGCCGGGCAAAAAGTCTGGCGCGCGTGCTGTGCGGGTCACCGCGATGCGCGAAACCCAATGTTCCAGCGGGACCGCCCCCGAAAAATTGCGCAAGGTTCTGGAAGATCTTAATAAAAATCATCTGGCAGAGGTCTCTTCCGCGGCGCGTCGTGGCCGGTGCGCACGCACAAGTTTGAGGACGAATGGATAAAGGTGCCGCACGAGTCCGCGGGCGGCTTGGTCGTCGTTGCGAAGGGCGCCGGCAACGAGCGCAGCCACGGCGGGATCATCAGCCATTCGCTCCACGATGTGTCCACACTGCCGCTAATGACAGCGCCGAGGTTCTTCCGGTTACAAGATGTTCGCCATCATGAGCGAAAATTTTTGTAACCGCCACGCGGCCCACCTGGTCTGTCCTTCGTAAGCGCAGCAATCAAGCGCTCACCAAAAAACACAAACTATGAAGCGAAACTTACTCGCAATAACAGCGACCGGCGCATTGGCGCTCGGTACCATCGGCGCTTATGCCGAAGAGCACGGCGGATGCGGACACGGCGGACGGGGAATGCATCGCATGATGATGGGAAATCCGGTGGAACATTTGACGAAGGAGCTCGATCTCACACCTGAGCAACAAGCAACGGTTGGGCCGATCATTGACCAGGCGAAGCCACAACTCGAAGCCATTCACCGGGAGGCGATGGAAAAAACGCGCGGCGTGATGGAAAACTGCGCCGCACAAATCCGGCCGCTTCTCTCTCCGCAACAGCAGACAAAGTTCGATGCGATAAAGAAAGCGCACGAAGAAATGCTGAGTTCGATGAAGAAGTTGCGCGAAGCGAAGCAGCAGTAAGCGCGCCGGAAAGGTCGGAAACCGGTGCGGCGGCGGTCGAAAGATCGCCGCCGCTTTCTTGCTTTGTTGTAGCCGGGGGCGCTGACCCCGGCGGGAAAGACGAGGCCTCGCTATGGGCCAGCCGGGGTCAACGCCCCCGGGCTACAACCTCGCCCAGAGCCGGAAACCTTGGGACGCTACCGCACGCTTTTCCTAAAGTCGGCGAGCAGCGGATAGTGATCGGACGCGATTCGCGCGAGGGGCGTTTGCGGAACACGAAACGCGACCGGCTCCAGCGCCTCGTTCACGAAAATGTGGTCGACCGCCACAGCGGGAAACCGCGTCGGAAAGGTCGGGCAAGGACCGGTCGCGCGAAGTAACGCGCGCACGCTGCGCAGATGCGCTCGCAGGTGCGCGATGGCGCGTGAACCGGGCAGGCTGTTGAAGTCGCCTAACAAGAGCAACGGCTCTTCCGGCGGTACGTCGGCGAATGCCTCGGTGAGAAACTTCGCCTGGAGAAAGCGCTCCGCACGCCCGAGAGCGAAGTGGGTGTTGATCACCTGAACCGGGCCCATCTCCGTTTCCGCCACCGTCCACATCGCGATGCGCTTCTCCCGGCAATACCAGCTTCCTTCTCCAGGGAGTTCCACCGCTCGCGCGAGCCGGAGCGGATAGCGGCTGATGATTGCATTGCCGTACTGCTCGCTCCCATTCTGCACCGCCGGCAGAAAGATTTGTTCCCAGCCGAGCTGCTCCGCGATGAGGCGCGCTTGATCGACCCCAGCCGAACGAGTTCGCCCGAAATCCAGCTCCTGGAGCGCCACCAGATCAGCCGACAGGCTCGCGACCACTTCCGCGATGCGCGCCTCCGACCGCTGCCGGTCCATTCCCACACAGCCGTGCACGTTGTAAGTGGCGACGCGCAGCAACGGCGCGCGATCCTCGTTCATCGCTCTTCCCGATTACATCTGCGAGCGGAATGCGAATGCCAGCCGGCCTTTGATCTTTTCTTTGACCGGGCGTCGCTCCCAATCGGTGCGCGTGATCTCGCGCGATTGCTTTTTGTCATTCTCAAAGACGCGCGTGTGTCTCTCCACGAATCTCCGGTCGAGCACGTTCAGGTTTGCCTCTTCGTTCAGCGAAAGGGAACGGTTGTCGAGATTAGCCGAGCCGACCGATGCCCAGACGTCATCGACGAGCAGATACTTGCAGTGAAAGCGCGCGGGCTG
>JACCTI010000440.1 GCA_013812515.1 Chthoniobacterales bacterium | reverse complement strand
TCCTGCGCTATGGACGCAGCCCCGAGCAACTGGCTCTGGCGGCGTCGGCCATCGAAGCTTTGCAGCGTCTCCGGCCTGATTCGGGAGAAGCGCACCTCGCTCTCGCGAAACACGTCTATTGGGGCTACCTCGACTACAAGCGCGCGCGCAAGGAATTGGAAATCGCGCGGAGAGCATTACCGAATGATCCAGTACCGCCGCTTCTCACCGGCTACATCGACCGGCGCGAAGGCCGCTGGCCGGAGGCCAACGCAAACCTGCTTCGTGCGCTGGAATTGGATCCGCGGAATTCGGTCATTCCCGAACAGCTTTCGCGTGCCTATTCCAGCTTGCATCGTTATCCCGAAATGGCCGCGATGCTCGATCGTGCAATCAGCCTGACACCGCATGACCCTGTCCTCCGCGCGAAGCGCGCCACGGTTGAGCTTGACTGGCGGGCCGACCCAAAGCCGCTGCATGACACGATCGAAGCAGTCCTGACCGCGAATCCCAGCATGGCCGCGGCGATGGCTCCTCATTGGTTTCATCTCTCTCTCCACGAACGCGATCACGCGAGCGCCGCCAAGGCGCTCGCTTTACTCGGGCCCGATGGATGCCGAGAAGAAGCGGTCCCATTTCCAGACAGTTGGTGCGCGGGAGTTGTCGCTCGTCTCGGCGGAGATGAGGCAGCCGCGCAAGCTGCGTTTCAAAAGGCGCGTGCCGAAGCCGAAAAGCTTTTTCTCGAGCAGCCTGAGTATGCAGGGGCCGCCTGCGCGTTGGCCATGGCCGAAGCGGCCGTCGGGAATAAGGCGGACGCGATCCGGCTCGGCCGTCGCGCCGTCGAGTTGCTGCCCATAAGCAGAGACGCGGTGGACGGCGTGCTTCTGGCGGAATCTCTCGCCATCATTTACGCCTGGACAGGGGAAACGGACCTCGCCATCCAGCAGCTCGAAATTGTGACCAGGCACCCCAGTTATCTTAGCTACGGCAATCTTCGTCTCCATCCCGAATGGGATCCGCTTCGCGGCGACCCGCGCTTCGAGCAGATCGTCCAATCCCTCGCGCCGAAGTGAGGCGACAACGCTTCGCGATTACTTCACCACGAGTCGCGTTTTCGCTTCTTTGCCTTCGTGCCCTTGAACGCGGCAATTGGCTTCGTAGGTGCCGGGCTTCAGCTCTACTTGCATGGTTTTAGTCTCGTTCGGAGGCAGCGAAATCCAGAAGCTTTTCTCAATCGCATTGCCCTCGATCTCGAAATTATGCGCTTCCTTGCCGGTGTTCCTGACCACGAACGCAGTCTTGCCCGCCGACAAGTTGTTCGGCATCTGAACGCCTCGCTCGTTCACTTTTACATCTACTTTGCGCGCATCGGCATCGGGCTTTTGGATTGCTGCCTCAATCCGGTTCGCCGCCTGCCTCGTTCCTTTCGCCACCTTGCTACCGACCTCCTGCGTGGTTTTCTTAGTGGCATCCCAGGCCTCGGAGGCTTTCTCGCTGGTGCTTTTCTCCTGCGCCCCAACGGAAACCAGTGCGAGGGCGAGCAGGCCGACGATTATAAGGAAATACTTTCTAATCGTGCTCATATACATATTACGCAGCGGACCACCTCTGTGGCGGTGAGGCGGAGGCCCCGACTGAACCGAAGGCAGACAGCGGAGGCCGGAACTACATGTCGTCGTCGTTCAGCTCGGCGACGACTTTCTCCAGGCGATCAACCGCGCATTCTGCATCGACCCCATTTGCTTCCAGCGTGACCGTAGCGCCGCATTCGAGATTGGCCCGCAACACGTCGACCATGCTGGTCCCGGAGAAACGCTGCTCATCTTTAATCAGCCAGATTTCGCAGTGGAAGGAATTAGCGTGCGCAACAAACTGCGCCGCGGGGCGCGCGTGCAGCCCGAGCTCGTTCACGATCTTCAGATCGCGGCGCGCGGTCATCGCACCTTTTTTCTCTCGCAGTCTCATGCGTTGCTTGTCCCCCAACGGCGATGCAGGAATGTCTCCACTGGGGAAAAGAAGATCTTATCCACGAGCAAACCGATCACCACGATGATGAGCATAATGCCGATGAC
>JACCTI010000432.1 GCA_013812515.1 Chthoniobacterales bacterium | reverse complement strand
GCAACGCTTATGTCCGTAGTCCTCGTAGAGAAGCAAGCGCCACAGATCACTCGCCTCACGCTCAATCGTCCGGAGCGTCGCAACGCATTAACGATCGAGCTCATGAGGGACCTGACGGCCGCGATCGAGGAAGCGTCAGATGACGAGATGCAGCGGATTCTCATCTTGCGTGGCGCTGGCCAAGCTTTTTGCACTGGCCTGGATCTCCAGGAAGTCGGGCAGTCGGACAAAGCGCAGGCCTCCGCGGGGGCGATGGCGAAAACCCTTTTGGCGCTGAGCCAGACACGACTAATAACGATCGCCGCCGTGCATGGCGCAGCTGTGGCGGGCGGGGCGGGAATCATGTCCGCGTGCGACTTCGTTGTCGCTGCCGAAAGGACCAAGATTGGTTATCCGGAAGTGAAGCGTGGCCTCGTGGCTGGTCTGGTGATGACCTTTCTGCGCCGTCAGCTGCGCGAACGGGACATCCGCGAGTTGCTCCTGGGTTCGGAATTGATCGATGCGACTCGCGCCTTCGAGATCGGTCTGGTTAATCGCGTGGTTCCGCCTAACGAATTGGAGACTGAAGTAGAGAAGATTGTCGCCTCTGTTCTGCAAGGAGCGCCCGGTGCGCTCGCGAACTCCAAGCGCCTCCTCGAGCAGCTCTGGTCCACTCCGGTGAAGGAAGACATCGAGCGCGCACTGGCGCATCACATGCAGGCGCGCGAATCGAACGAGGCCAGAGAAGGCGTGGCCGCATTTCTGGAGAAGCGCGCGCCGAGCTGGGCGCCGCAATAACTCCCGCGCAGCCCTTCGCTCTTTCGATGCGCAACTCCTCGACGGTGGAAACGCCTGCGGAGTTGCTCCCGTATCTGTTCGCCCATTGGCCCGAGGTGAAAAAGAAGCAGGTGCGCACCTGGTTGAAATATCAGGCCGTGACGGTGAATGGCCGTCCCACATCGCAGTTCAATCATCCTCTGCGACCAGGCGACAAAGTTGCCATCCGTTCGGACCGATTCGCGATCCCACGGACATCGCTGCCTTCGGGCATGAAGGTCTATTTCGAAGACGCGACCCTGATCGTCATCGAAAAGCCGGAGAACCTTCTCAGTGTGGCAAGCCGCGCGGAAGAAGAGAAGACCGCCTATTTCCAGCTCACGGCATACCTGCGCCGCGGTAAAAAACATGCGCGCGATCGCATTTGGATCGTGCATCGACTCGATCGCGAGACCTCCGGGTTAATGGTCTTCGCGAAAACTTCCGAGGCGAAAGAGACGCTGCAGTCAGGGTGGGATCAGGTGGTGAAGCGTTACGAGGCCGTCGTCGAAGGAACGTTGCCGAAAGAGCAGGGGACGCTGGAGTCGCATCTGAACGAGACAAATCCGTTCCGGGTTTACAGCGCACCGCAGAGTGGCGATACGCGTCACGCGGTGACACATTTTCGCGTCCTGCAGCGAAGCGCAAAACGAACCTTGGTCGATCTCACGCTCGAGACCGGCAGGCGACATCAGATTCGCGTGCAACTGGCCGACCTCGGGCATCCGATCGTCGGCGACGAGAAATACGGCGGGAAAACGAATCCCGCGCATCGTCTCGCGCTCCACTCGTGCGGCCTCAAGCTCGTTCATCCAGCGACAAAGGAGGAGATGAGCTTCTCGTCTCCGCTGCCGAAGGATTTGGTGCGGCTGATTTGACGAGTCATTGCATGATTCCGTTTCGCAATCTCGCCGAGACTCTCACGCCCGACGGCTCACGCGTGAGCGTGCACGAGCACGACGGTGAGTATTTCCTTAAGCTGAACAGCCGGCAGCTGATGAGCAGCACCTCGACCAGTTCGGAGTTGCTCTTGGCGGACAAGGCCTGCGCGCATCTGCACGACCGTGCGAAAGCGCGCGTGTTGATCGGCGGATTGGGGCTGGGATTCAGCCTCAAGCGTGTGCTGGACATGATTGGGCCCGCCGGGGTGGTGCAAGTGGCGGAGTTACTCCCGGAAGTGGTCACTTGGAATCGCGAACTCCTCGCCGGCGTGAACGGGCGTCTGCTGGACGATTCGAGAGTTGAGGTCTTCGTCGCCGATGTTTTCACACTGATCCGTCGCGGCTCCGAAGA
This sequence comes from Chthoniobacterales bacterium, assembly GCA_013812515.1. Lineage (GTDB taxonomy): Bacteria > Verrucomicrobiota > Verrucomicrobiia > Chthoniobacterales > UBA10450 > JACCTI01. The sequence goes on along the minus strand of JACCTI010000432.1, from coordinate 2,631 downwards.
TCCGTATGACGCCATCCTGCTCGATGTCGATAACGGCCCGACGTCTTTCGTGCAGAAGAAGAACTCGCGACTCTATGACTGGCGCGGGCTGAAATTAATCTCGAACGCGCTCAAGCCAGGAGGACGCGTTGCGTTCTGGGCGGCCGAAGCTGAGCCGGGATTTTGCGACGAACTTTCACGCGCGGGGTTTGCGACCGAGGAGTATCCGGCAAAAGCGCACGCGCGCGCGAAACGCTTCGCCCACATAATTTACGTCGGCGAGCGGACCTAAGCGCTTTTAGTGGGCGTTTTTTTGCCCACGGATTAACACGGATGAAACACAGATGGGGAGACGGGTTCCTCTGTATCTGTGCCAATCTGTGTTCATCTATCGCTCTCTTCAGCCGGTCGTAAATAATCCGCGGTCGCAACGCTCAGGCCGCTCGCGAGGCACTCCGGACAGAGCCGGTGATCCGGGTTTTCGCGCTCGGCCCCTTCGGAAAGGATGAAGAGTCTGTGACACGGATCGTGCAGGCAATTCACAAAGCGGCTCGTCACCCGGCCGCTGTGCGCGCACCGGCCGATCTGCACCAAATCTTCCTCTATGCGGACGGTCATGCGCTGATCGAAGACGAAACATTCACCCTCCCAATGCTCATTCCCGAACTGCTCCTGGTAGGCGACGATCCCACCGTGCAATTGGAAGACATCCTTGAAGCCGCGACTGCGCAGCAACGCGGACGCTTTCTCGCATCGAATTCCGCCGGTGCAATACATCAGCACCTTTTTCTCCTTTAGGAATTCAAGACGATCGACGTAACCGGGCAGATCGCGGAAGTTTTCGATCTCACAGACGACCGCGCCTTTAAACTTTCCCGCGTCTGATTCGAAACGATTCCGGACATCCAGGACGACGGCGTCGGGATCTTCTTCCAGCATGCGCTTCCAATGCGAAGGGACGAGCTGGTTATGCTGGTCGGGTTTCAAATCGTCCACGCCAAGCGTGACTATTTCCCGGCGCACCTTCACGACGAGCTTCGGGAAGGTGTCCGCGTCCCCATGACTCAGCTTGATCGCCACGTCGCGGAAGCGTGAGTCGTCGTGCAGCCGGCGCACATAGTTATCGATGCGTTCCGGGCGACTGGCCAGGGTGCCGTTGATGCCCTCACTTGCAATCAGCACCCGGCCCTTTAGGCCTAACGAGAGACAGAGCGCTCGCTGTTCGGCTGCGAATGCCTCCGGATCAGCGATCGGGACGTACTTGTAGAAAAGAATGACGGGCCAGACTTCCACGCCGGCAATTTATCGCGAGACGAAGGCGCGGCCATACTGAATCGGCACTTGGGCTGTTCCGCCCAAATGCACGGCTGCCTTGAGTGGCCAATACGGCTCACGCAAAAACTCACGGGCCATGAAAATCATGTCGGCGCGGCCATTCGTGATCAGCTCATTCGCCTGCTCGGGACTGGTGATCATCCCGACGGCGGCGGTGGCGAGATCTGCTTCGCGGCGGATGCGTTCCGCGAACGGAACCTGATATCCCGGGGCGATGGGAATCCGCGCGTTCGGCACTGCACCGCCTGACGAGCAGTCGATCATGTCCACGCCGAGCCGCTTTAGCTCTCGGGCGAGCTCGACGGATTGATCCGCATCCCAACCGCCCTCGACCCAATCGGTCGCAGAAATACGCACGAGGAGCGGCAAGCGTTCGGGCCAAACGGTCCGCACCGCTCGCACTACTTCGCGCGTGGCGCGGGTGCGGTTCTCAAAGGAGCTGCCGTACTCATCAGTTCGTTGGTTGCTCAGCGGCGAGAGGAACTCATGCAGGAGATAACCATGCGCGGCGTGAATCTCGATCATCCTCGCGCCCGCGGTCAGCGCGCGCTGGGCCGCTTTGGCGAAAGCCTCTACGACGTTCCGAATGCCCGTGACGTCGATCTCGTGCGGCATGATGTCGCCCAAATCAAACGCTGACGCACTCGGCCCGTAAATGGGGCGCCAGCCTCCGTCTGCTTCGCTCACCGCATGGCCGCCTTCCCATGGGGGGGCCGTACTGGCCTTGCGCCCGGCGTGCGCCAGCTGCACCGCCGGGACAGCTCCTTGTGCTGCGATGAAACGGAAAATGCGCGCGAGCATCTCGATCTGCTCATCCTTCCAAAGCCCGAGGTCCTGCGGACTGATGCGACCTTCCGGCGTGACCGCGGTCGCCTCTGCCATGACGAGCCCGGCGCCCCCGACTGTGCGGCTGCCGAGATGCACCAGATGCCAGTCGTTCGCGAAACCATCGACGCTCGAGTACTGGCACATCGGCGAGACGCCGATGCGATTTCGCAACTGCACGTCGCGGAGCTGCAAGGGACTGAAAAGCGTCGGCATTTTCGGAGAGGCGACACTCCTGTCGCCTTTTTTAGCTTCGGCGACAAGAGTGTCGCTGCTCCTTTAGAGCAAACTCAGCTGCGCCTGTTCTACGGCTATGCTGGCAAACCGCACGCCGACTCCGAGCAAGCGAACGCTCTTGCCCGTGCGGGCAAATCCTTCGGCCAGAAGAAGCCGAAAGTTCTCCAGCGAAAGCGGGAGTCCGGCGCGTTCCACCGTGGTGCGGGTAAAGTCGGCGAACTTTAATTTCACGAAGATCTTCGTGATGGCGCGAGC
>JACCTI010000426.1 GCA_013812515.1 Chthoniobacterales bacterium | reverse complement strand
CGTCGTTGTTGCGCGGGTCGAGGATTCCAGCCCGCTGCATCAGCTCGATACTTTCCTCCAGCTTTCCCTGTCGGCGCTTGACCGCGCCGGTCAGCATGATGACGAAGGCGTTGTTCGGGGATCGCGCCCGGGCCTTCTCCAGGGCGTCGAGGGCGCGCTCAAAATCTCGCGGGCAATAATAATAGAACGAGCCGGCGGCCGCGTAGGACTCGCTCGCATCCGGCTGGAATTTGACCGCCATCTCCATGGCGTGCTGCGCGCGGGCCAGTTGTTCAGGGGTCCGGTTGCGAGCGTAGTTAAACGATTCACGGTTCGCGAGCGCGGCCTACGCAACGGCAAAGTTCGGGTCCAGCTCCACCGCGTGGCGAAAGGACTCGAGCGCGACGCGTGTCTCTTCCCCTGATTGCGAAGTATCAAAGGTCAGGCCGCGCAGGTAAGCATCATAGGCTTGGGCATTCGTCGTTCCGACGGTGGCTATGTCGCGCTGCTCGCGGCCCGTCAGCTTTGCTTCCAGCGCGCTGGCGATGCGCAGCGCGATCTCTGTCTGCACCTGGAAAATTTCCGATAGTTTCCGGTCGTACGTCTCCGCCCAGAGATGAGCGTCGGTCTCGGCCTTAATCAGCTGCACATTTACGCGCACGCTTTCACCGGCTTTTTGCACGCTACCTTCCAGGATGTATGCCACGCCAAGTTGCTTCGCGATTTCGGCCACGCTGCCCGGCTTGCTCTGATACTGCTGGGTCGAGGTGCGCGAGATCACCTTCAACTCCGCCACTTTTGCGAGCCGGGTCAGGATTTCGTCCTGCACTCCAATCGCAAAGTAGGTGTTTGCCTTGTCTTCGCTCAGGCTATCGAAGGGAAGCACCGCGATGCTCTTTTCCAGAATGCTCCCGAGACCCGCGGCGGCGGGAGAGACCGCCTGGCCGGTGCCGGGTTTCGTTTGGAACAACTGGACGAGCAACAGGCCCAGCGCGACCGCCGCGATCAGGCCAGCGCCAACCACAATTCTGCGACCAGTGCGCGGCCGGAGCGATTCGTGAGGGACGACTTCCTCCGTCCGTTTCACGCCTTCCGGGGTCAGCTCGAAGGCCCACGCGAGCAGGAGAGCGACGGGAAAGCCGAGCATGAGCATCACGATCACCAGCGTCACCGCCCAGTCGGGAAGATGGAGTCGTGGAAAAACGATGTCGCTGACCTGAATGAGAAACCAGGCGACCACTCCGTAAGCGACCGCGACCTTGTAAACACTGCGCCGCTTCAACTCGTTGGAGAGATTGCGCAGGTTCATGGTTTTATTTCCGCCAGTTTTTGAAACCGCGGATCGTTACGGATCGGATCCCAGATCGGATCCATCCGCAGATAAGCCGGAGTAAGCGAGTGGGCATAGGGTTGCGCGAGTAGCCGTTCGAGAATGGACACGGCGCGATCGCGGTCGCCCAAAATAGCGAAGGCGCGTGCCGCGTCTGCTTCAGCGCTGGGACCAGACCAGCGATCCTTCGCCTCCCGCGCGATGTAAGCAGCAGCCTCGCGTTCGACTTCCTGCCGCCGACCGAGCAGGGCATGTATCTCCAGCGGCAGCCAGCTGGCATCGGGGCTCTTATTCGCTCGGGCTAACTCGTTCAACTCAGCGTCCGCTTTTAATAAAAACGGCTGAGCCTGATCGCGGCGTCCTGCTGCGACGTGCAGTTCTGCGAGAGTAAGGTGCATTGCTGCGCTACGGAAACCGGGCAGCGACTTTTCCTTTTCCAAGTCTGAGGTGATCCTCGCGATCGCTTCGTCGAATTTTCGCTGGCTCGCGAGGATTCTGATGCGGGCGAAGTACCTTGGATCGGCGGGTCCCGGATTGAGTTGTTCTATCAGCCGCGCCGCGGAAGCGAAGTCGCCCTCGGCAAAATAAGTCTCGGCCTTGCGCCCGAGAATCGACTGATCGTTAGGCGCGATGGCAAGGGCGCGATCGAACATTGCGCGCGCCTCAGCAAATTTGCGCATCCCGCGATAACTCCACCCGAGATTCACCCAGATATCCTGGTTCAACGGATCACTCTGCGCGGCCTGCAGTTGCAGCTCGATGGATTCGTCCAGCTTACCCTGACGCCGCTTCACTAATCCGACCGCCTGGAGCGTCAACGGATTGTTCGGCGCTTGCTCTCGCGATTTCTGCAGCTCGACCAGCGCCTTATCGTACTCCTGTAGGCAATAGTAGAGATACATCCCCATCGCCGCGTGCCCACTGCCGTGCTCCGGATCGAGGCGAAATGCATTCTCCGCCGCTTCCTTCACCAGCGTCCGTTGAGCTTCCGACCGCTCTTCCTGGATGTATTTCAAACCTTCCGCTACCGCGATGTCGGACCACGCCGCGGCGTAGTTCGGATCGAGCGCGACCGCCTGCCGGCAAAACTGGATCAGCCGATCCTGGTCCTCGCGCGACTGGGTGTTTCGAAGCGCAATTCCACGGAGGTAAGCATCGTAGGCTGCCGGTATTTTCGTTCCGACAT
>JACCTI010000369.1 GCA_013812515.1 Chthoniobacterales bacterium | reverse complement strand
GCGAGCACTTCGTCCTGCCGGTAGGAATGGCAATGGATCAGACGTTTGCCGCCCACGATCTCGAGCATTGCATCGAGCTGCAGGTCGCGTCGCACGGGCAGGCCGTCCTTTTTCTTCAACGCCGCGTTATATCCCAGCGCGGCGCGGAAACGGTCGCGAATTAGCTCCTCCACGCCCATGCGCGTCTACGGATAGCGCGTCGTAAATCGACGCCCCAGTTCGATTGCTTGACGTTTTCGCCGAGGGCGAATTTCACTCCCGGCATTGCCTCGGCGAATTTATATTCCTCCGGAAGCGCGCCCCAGCGGAACTTCACCACCTGGTTCTGTCCGCCGATGGGATTCGCCGAGCCGTGCAAAAGATTTGCACTGGTCACACCGCCAGCGAGCTGCCGATACACGTCGATGTCGGTCGCGTCGATCACGTCGCCGATCCGCACCTCGGCCGTGACAGCATGACTTCCCTCATTCACCCCTTTGCTGATCGCGGTGTGCGAGTGGCAATCCACGATCCCAGGCGTCACGTGCATTCCCTTGCCGTCGATCGTCGCTGCGCCGCCGGGGGCTTTGAGTCCCGGCCCGACCGCGGTGATCTTGCCGCCGCTCACGAGAACATCTGCGTTTTCCAACGTCCCTTGCGGACCAGCCGTCCAGACGGTCGCCCCTTGAATTAGGATTACCGGGAACTGCTCCGGCGGAGCAGTTCGTCCGAAAGCGCCCGCCGGAAATGTCTCAGGAAAATCGGCGGCGGTATCAACGGGCGACGGCTTCTCGTCGGGCTTCTTCGGCGGCGGGGTGTAGGGCGCAGTCCGCTTCGCGCTCCAGGCGATCCTCACGCCGGGCGGCGTGTCGCCGTTCCCAGCCATGGTGTCGCCGCTCATCCGTCCGGAAAGACGAACAGCGCCTTCACCTTTCTCGAGCAGCTTCGCGGGAGCGACGAGTAAAACGGCGTCTTCTTTCGTGGCGAAGACAGCTTTCTCCTCGCCCAACTTCGCCTCCAGTTTGTCCAATTCTCCTTCGATCTTCAACGGGAGCGTCCGTCCCTCTAAAGTCACCTCCCACGTCCCGCGTGGATCACGTTGGTTCGCAGTCTCGTTATCATACCAGCGACCATCCACCCACGTGGTGAGGATCTTCGCGTCTTCGGCCGTGAAGAGATCACCGCTTGCGATGACCAGATTCGCGATTTGCCCCGGCGCGATTGTTCCAAGACGATCCGTCACACCGAACATCTCGGCCGGCGTGGTGGTCAACGCCGCGAGCGCCGCGTCTTTACTCAAACCGCGACGGACTGCGAGCCGGAGGCGTGACCAGAATTCCTTCTCGGGCTTTTCCAGCTTCTCGGCCGTAAAAGCGATCGGGATACCCGCCGCGGCGAGGAGCGCCGGGTTACTCGGCGCACGGTCCCAGTGCTGCAACTCATCCAGCTGGTACTCGAGCGCCTGCTCGGGTTTTTCGACTTCCGGCACGCTCGGAAAATCAAGCGCGAGAATCGTCGGCGTTTTGTCTAACGCGTTTCGCACCCGGTAATCGTAGCCGCTGCCGAGCAGCAACGGCTTCACCTTGAGCTCATCCGCGATTCGCAAAGCGCGCAAGGAATCCAGCTCATCTTCGCTTTCGAAAACAAGCGGCTGCCTGCGCTGCGCCTGGTCGCCGAGGGCGGAGAGGCTGGCGTTTGCTTCGGGGCGTTCCATCGTGGCCGGGCTTTTCCGATATGCCTCCTGCGCAGCCGCGTACCAGCCCGCGTCGAGCAGTGTCTGCCTAACGAGTGCAATGCAGCCCATGAGCGAGACCGGATAATGGCTGTCCTGGCCCCGTTCAAAATCAAAGGCGATATGTTGCGCCACGGTGGGAGCGACGATGAGCGTGTTCGCATCCGTCTCCTGCAAGTTGATCAGCGCGCTCGAGCCACGGAAAATCCCGCGGCCCGGAACCACGAGCGCGCTGGTGAAACCAAGCTCGCGCAGTTTGCCAGCGGCTTTCTTGTCCAGCTTCAGGTAATCGGCCGCCCGGCGTTCGGGCGTGACTTTGGGGTTCCAGGCGTGCGTGCCTTTAACGGCTTCACGTGGGACCTCTTTCGGTTTCGCATCAGGATCATCTCCTTCGGTCTCACGTCGCAGCGGCTCCGGTTGCAGCGTTTCCGGAAGCCCGACGCGGCTATAGGCGTCGATGAAGCCCGCGTAGATGGTTTTGCCCGTGAGGTCCCAAACGCGCGCGTCCGCTGGGACCTTCACGGCCGGACCGGCTTCAACAATGAGGCCATTGCGGATCAGGACCGTCCCTTTTCCGATCAGCTTACCCGGAGCAGGGACAAGGCGGGCGTTGGTCAGGGCATGA
>JACCTI010000365.1 GCA_013812515.1 Chthoniobacterales bacterium | reverse complement strand
CATCGAAGGGATGGCGACATCGGTTGCGAAAGAGACGATGACGCGCTGGCTGGAGGAAAATAGAGCGGGCAAACGCTCGGTAAATTATAAGCTGCGCGACTGGCTTTTTTCCCGGCAGCGCTACTGGGGCGAGCCTTTCCCGATCATATGGCGAAATGGGAAACACGAGGGGCTTCCCGAAAGTGAGCTGCCGCTGACGTCGCCCGAGCTGGAAGATTTCAAACCGACCGGAACAGGCGAGCCCCCGCTCGCGAAGGCGAAGGAATGGCTCCGTTACTCGGAGGCCGCCTTTCGCGAAACAAACACAATGCCGCAGTGGGCCGGTTCTTGTTGGTATTATCTGCGCTTCTGCGATCCGGGAAACGACTCCCGCTTTGTTGGCGAAGAGGCGGAGCGGTATTGGATGGGCGGCGCAGACTCCGGAGGGGTGGACCTTTACGTTGGCGGGACGGAGCACGCCGTCTTGCATCTTTTGTATGCGCGCTTCTGGCACAAAGTCCTCTTCGACCTTGGCCACCTTTCGAAGCCGGAGCCATTCCAACGCCTGGTGAATCAGGGCATGATCCTCGGCGAAGATGGGCGCAAGATGTCGAAGCGCTGGGGCAACGTGATAGATCCGCTCGACGTGATCGCGGAGTACGGCGCGGACGCGTTTCGTTGCTACGAAATGTTCATGGGTCCGCTCGAACAGATGAAGCCATGGAGCATGAAAGGTGTGGAGGGCGTCTTCCGGTTTCTGGCCCGCGTCTGGCGGCTGATCATGGAGGAAAGCCAGGCCGGCGAGTGGTCGCTCTCTCCCGGGATCGAGGAAATCGTCCCGGACAAGCGGCAGCTAAAGGTGATGCACGCAACCATCAAGAAGGTGACCGAAGATATCGAGGCGCTGTCATTTAATACCGCCATCTCGCAGATGATGGTGTTCGTGAACGAGTTCACAAATACACCTGCAAAGCCCGTCGCGGCCATGCGCACCCTGCTGGTTCTCCTCAATCCTTTTGCGCCGCATTTGTCATCCGAGCTTTGGGAGGTTCTGGGGCGGAAATTTGCCGATGCAAAAGGCGATATTACAGCCCAGTCATGGCCGGCCTTTGATCCGGTCTACCTGGTGGAGAATGAGGTGGAGATCGTCCTGCAGGTGAACGGCAAACTCCGCGATCGGATGCGCATCCCGTTGCACGCCAGTGACGCGGAGCTGCAAGAAATCGCGCTCGCGAACGCAAAAGTGCACGAATTTATCGCGGGGAAGCAGATCCGGAAAGTTGTCATCATCAAAAACAAGCTGGTCAACATCGTCGCTGCCTAACAAGTTGGTTACCTAGCCATGTGGAAAGAATTCAAAGAGTTCGCGATCAAGGGGAACGCTGTCGATCTGGCGGTCGGCGTGATTATCGGAGCAGCTTTCGGATCCATTGTGGTCTCGCTTGTGAAGGACATCCTGATGCCACCCATCAGCGTGCTGACCGGTGGACTGGATTTTTCGAACAAATTCATGATCCTGAAAGATGCGCCGGGCGGGGGAGTTTTTGCGACGCCGGTGGAAGCGGTCAAGGCTGGCGCAATCACCTGGAACTACGGCAATTTCCTCACGCTCATCATCAATTTCCTGATCGTAGCGCTCTGCATCTTCCTTCTCGTGCGAGCGCTGAACAGGATGAAGCGGCCAGCCGCCAACATGCCGCCCGTTTCAAAGGATTGCCCGCATTGTCTCATGACCATCCCGATCAAGGCCACCCGCTGCCCGCACTGCACCTCCGAGATCGATGTGACGCCCGGGCCGACCCTCTAGGCTGACGCGGGCTCAACCTGGGGGAGACGCAGAACGCGTCTCGGAGTGCAAAGCCAGACGCGACTCTCCAAATCCGCTTCCCAAGCTGCGCCCGCAGCCCACGGGGAAAACGCCGGCAGAATCCAGCAGTTCCCTTGTTGGACAAAAGCGGGGACCTTCAGGCGCTGGCCGGCTCCGTCGGTCACGCTGCCGGCCGGGTGATGATGGCCGATAATCTGCACCTCATCCCGGGCGTCGCTTTGACAATGACCGTGATGAAAATAAAACCCCTCTGTCCGCCAGGAATCCAACAATGGCATGCTGCTTGCGAGGTGACGATCGTGATTCCCCGCGAGAACGACTGGTTCGCAGAGCGTCGCAAGGCGGCTAATGAGCAGCGCGGCCTCGGTTGCAGCCGCTCGATCATGAACAACGTCGCCCACGATCACCAATTGGCGCGGTTGATAGTCGAGCAGCAGCTGCTTCAGCCGGTCCTCGACGGAAGTCATGCCCCACATCGGCACTAACCGGCCGGCTACCCGCTGGCTAAGTTCATAGCCGAAGTGAAGGTCAGCCACGGCCAGCCAGCGCTGGGCCTCATGGAAAAGGGCCAGGCGCCCATCGAGAACAAGGTTCTCAGCGACACGTGCTTGAGAGGGAAAGAGAGCAGGCATTGGGAGCAGAAGCCGCGGAAATTATCCCTTGCCCGGTATGGCTTCAATCGGTATTGAGCCGGTTCCAGAATGCCGAGGATTGTCAAACTCACGCTGGTGGCAGTTTTCGCCGCTCTCGTCGCCAGTTGTGCGACCCAGCCGGGCCGGACGGCTACGTCCGCGCCGCGTGGCGGAGTGCAGAAAGTCCGCACGACGGCCTACACACATAACGAAGGCAGCGGTGGACGGAATGCTATCGGACGTCGTCTTTCCAGCGGCGGGATTAAAAGCGCCGCAGCGGATTGGTCGCGGTTTCCTTTGGGGACCCATTTTCGTGTCGTTAGCACCGGGCAGGAATATAAGATCGACGACTACGGCGGCGCACTCGTCGGAACCAATACGATCGATCTCTACACCACTTCCAGACGCGCGATGAATCGGTGGGGTGTCCGCCATGTAGATATCAAGATTCTGCGTTGGGGATCGGATCAGGAGAGCCTTAAAATGCTACGACCCCGCGGGAAGGTGGGACGCGTCCGGCGTATGATTGCCAGCCTCGAAAATAAGCAGCGCTTGTAAGCAACGCTGCGGCCTCTGTTTGTTTTGACAGAACCACGTCCTGCCTCCCCCTTAGCCCTGTGAAAATTCTGGTCGTCGGGGGAGCAGGGTATATCGGCAGCATTTGCGCGGAGTTGTTGATCGACGAGGGCCACGAAGTCGCGGTCTTTGACAACCTGACGGAGGGACATCGACGGGCGGTGGATCGCCGCGCGGAGTTGCTCGAAGGAGACCTCGGCGACAGAAATAAGATCGAGGCCGCGCTCTCGTCGGTGCAGCCGGACGCCGTGATGCATTTCGCCGCCAGCGCCCTGGTCGGCGAGTCGATGGAAAATCCGTCCAAGTATTTCCGCAACAACATTGCGAACGGCCTGAATCTGCTCGACGCCATGATCGCGGCCGGCGTCAAGCGTCTCGTCTTTTCCTCAACCTGCGCCACGTTCGGGCCGCCCGAGCGGATTCCAATCGATGAGACACTACCGCAGCGTCCGATCAACCCTTACGGCGAGTCCAAACTGGCGTTCGAACGGATCTTGCGCTGGTACGACCAGATCCACGAACTTCGTTTTGTCGCGCTCCGTTATTTCAACGCCGCCGGCGCCTCGCAAAATCTAGGGGAGGATCATCGCGTCGAGACTCACCTTATCCCAAACGTCTTGAAAGTGGCCCTCGGGCAGAAGTCGCACGTTGATATCTACGGCACCGATTACGAAACGCCGGACGGCACCTGCATCCGCGATTACATCCACATTCTGGATTTATCGCGGGCCCACATCCTGGCGCTCGACGCACCGAAAAGTGAATTCTACAACATCGGCACTGGCGGCGGATCGAGCGTGCGCGAAGTGATCGAGACCTGCCGCAAGATTACCGGCTGCGAGATCCCGGTAGTCGAGGAGCCACGTCGCGATGGCGACCCGCCCAGGTTGATTGCGGCCTCGGCGAAGATCAAAAGCGAGCTTGGTTGGGAGCCGCAATACCAGCGCCTCGACGCGATCATCGAGAGCGCGTGGAAGTGGCACCAGAAATTCCCGAACGGCTATGGGGATTAAGCCGCTTCTGAGCGGCCGTCTCTAGCCGCCGAATGCTTTCACTGCGCATTTGGCGGTCGCAGACGCCGCTACAGAAAAAAACGCCCGCGGAAACACGTTCCGCGGGCGCTTGTTTTTAAGTTTCCTGACCTGTTAAACCAATCCTTACGGAGTGGTTGTCGTGGTCGTGGTCGTCTTCTTGATTTCGGCCAGCGGCTTCTGCACCGTGATCTTCGAGATCACCATACGATCGCCTTCTTTAACGTAGCTGTATTTGACCGGCATGTCGGGCCGCAGAAGGGCCATGTCGACAGCTGCGCCGGTTGGGTCAACAACGGTCGTGCTCTTCGAGTAGTAATACTTCGTCGGTGCGGTGCTCGCCTCGGTGCGCATCTGAATGTAATCCGTCCCCGGGCTGTAGGTCGTGATTGTTCCAGTGCCATCGAGCATGCTTGTGCTGGCGCTTGTGGATGCGCTAACCCCGGTTCCACCTGCGGTGGTCGTGGTCGTGGTCGCTTCCTTGGTTACTTGCGCGAAGGCCGAGCTCAAGGTGAGAGCCGTCACGGTTCCGACGGCCAATAATTTCATCAATGGTGTGTGTTTCATGTTTGTCCTTTGTGTGTGTTAAACGGAAGGTTTCCGTCGTGCAGATATCCGACTCTTTCCGGCCGGACTTTATTCATCCGGCACCATCTTTTCGTAGGCTGGCGACCCCGCGGCTGCCTATGGCCGCGAGATTGGCGAGGCAGCGGGGTTTCTGATAATGCAGGCCCTGCCCGGCTTCCGAGATTTCCTGCCCGATGATTGTGCGGTCCGCAGCTACATCTTCGCCCGCTGGCGGGAGGTAGCGCGACGTTATGGCTTCGTCGAGTACGACGGCCCTGTGCTGGAAGACCTCCACTTGTTTGTCCGAAAATCGGGGCCGGAAATCGTGAAACAGCTTTACGATTTCGCGGACAAAGGCGGACGCGCCGTGGCTTTGCGCCCGGAGATGACGCCGACGCTGGCGCGGATGGTAGCGGCCTCGCATCGTGACTTCCGCAAGCCGATCAAGTGGTTCTGCATCCCACAGATGTTTCGCTATGAGCGGCCACAGCGCGGGCGGCTGCGCGAGCACTATCAGTTTAATTGCGACCTCATCGGCGAAGCAGCGCTCGATGCCGACGTGGAGCTGATCGCGATCTGCATCGACGTGCTGCGAGCTTTTGGACTAACCGCGCAGGATGTCGTGGTTCGCATCAGTGATCGCGAGTTCTGGATCGATTTTTTCCGCGCACAGAATCTGCCGCAGGAGAGATGGCAGGAAGTTCTGGAGGTAATCGACAAGAGCGAGCGTGAGCCGCGCGAGAAAATAGCGGAGCAGCTGGGTCAACTCGCGAGGCCAGTTTTTGAGATCCTCGATGGCGGGGGTCGAAGCGAGAAACTCCAGCGCCTTGTGGAAGGGTTGCAACAGCGCGGACTCGCGGAGTTCGTCCGTGTCGACCTGCGGATTGTGCGCGGGCTGGCCTATTATACAGGCGTGGTCTTCGAAGCTTTCGACTGTCAGGGCAAGCTACGCGCGATCGCGGGCGGTGGCCGCTACGATAATCTTATCCATCAACTTAGCGATGGAGCGGCCTCATTGCCTGCGGGAGGGTTTGCCATGGGAGACGTTGTGCTGGGGGAATTGCTGCGGGAGAACGCGACAGCGCACGCGCAGATGGAGGCAGCAGTTGCGGCTCAGCAACGGCTCGACCTCTACGTGGTAATCGCGAAAGAAGAGCGGCGGAGCGATGCGATCGCGGCGATCCAATGCCTACGTGATGCTAGTTACCGCGTGGATTATGCGCTCACGCCTACGAAGGTCGGGAAGCAATTTCAAGCGGCGGAACAGCTCGGTGCGCAGGTCGCGGTCCTGTTTGGAGACGAGTGGCCGCAGGTTAAGATCAAGGTTCTCGCGACGCGGAAGGAGCAGTTGGTCCCGAACGAAGAGTTGCTTGCGCATCTCGCGCGTTTCCCCAGCTTGTCATCTCTCAGTAGCTAGAGCCCCTCTAGCCGCGTGCTGGATCAGCGATATGTATCGGACACACGATGGCAACGAATTGCGCGCCACCGACATCGGGAGCACGGCCAAACTGGCAGGTTGGGTGCATGTCCGACGGGATCACGGCGGCGTCGTTTTCATCGACCTGCGCGACCGCGAGGGACTGACCCAGGTTGTTTTTCGCCCTGAGGAAAATGCCGAGCTCACCGGAGTCGCTCACACGCTCCGCCACGAAGATGTAATCGAAGTGGAAGGCCGGGTTGCGGCGCGCGTGCCCGGGACAGAAAACCCAAGGCTGGCTACGGGCGATGTCGAGCTGGTGCCGCAAACCTTGCGCATTTTGAATCGCGCCGACGTACTCCCGTTCCCGGTCGATTCCGATCCGAGCAATGAAGATCTGCGCCTGACGTATCGCTATTTCGACCTGCGACGCCCGAGCATCTCGCGCAATCTGCGGTTGCGGCATCGCATTACGAAGGCCACTCGCGACTACCTCGACGAGCAGGGATTCGTCGAGATCGAGACGCCAATTCTTTCGAAGAGCACCCCGGAAGGCGCGCGCGATTTTCTTGTCCCGAGCCGTCTCACGCCCGGCAAGTTCTACGCGCTTCCGCAAGCGCCGCAGCAGTACAAGCAGCTCCTCATGGTTGGCGGGATCGAAAAATACTTTCAAATCGCAAAGTGCTTCCGGGATGAAGATCTCCGCGCGGATCGGCAGCCCGAGTTCACGCAGATCGACATAGAGGCGTCGTTTGTTGAGCCTAACGACATCTTCCAGCTCGTGGAAGGAATGCTGGCCGCAATCTTCCGTGCTGCGCGCGGCGTTGAGATCCCGACGCCGTTTCCGCGGCTGACATACGCGGAGGCGATGGATCAATTCGGCAGCGACAAACCCGACCGTCGCTTCCAAATGTACCTGACCGATCTCGCGGACGTTTTCGCCACGAGCAGCTTTAAGATGTTCCGCGGCGCGCTTGACGCTGGCGGAGTTGTAAAAGCAATCAACGCGAAGAACTTCGCGGCCCTAACGGTCGGGCAGAGCAACGAACTGACCGCAATGGCAAAGCATTACGGCGCCAAGGGACTCGCCTTCATTAAAATCGAGAATGGCGAGTGGAAATCGCCGCTCGTAAAGTTCTTCACCGCGGAAGAGAAAGCGGCGCTTGGATCGAAGCTGCAAGCCGAAGAAGGCGATCTCGTCCTCTTCACCGCTGACAAGCGTGAGATCGCCAATGAAGTTCTGGGCCGGATCAGGCTTCGGATCGCGGAAATGCAGAAGCTAACCGAAGGCTCGGAAGCGCTCGATTTTCTTTGGGTGACGGACTTCCCGCTCATGGCCTTCGACGCGGCCGAGAACAAATGGAACGCGGTCCATCACCCGTTTACCCGTCCGAAGGCGGAAGACGTGCCGCTCGTAGACAGCGGTGACTTTGGGAAAGCGCGCGCGGAAGCTTACGACGTGGTGTTAAACGGTGTCGAGATTGGCGGGGGCAGCATCCGCATTCATGAACCCGATCTACAGGCGAAGATGTTTGCCGCGCTCGGCGTGAACGAGGAAGATCAGCAATCGATGTTCGGGCACATCCTGCGGGCGTTCCGTCTGGGGGCGCCGCCGCATGGTGGGATTGCCATGGGCCTGGATCGCATGGTGATGCTGATTTGCGGCGCGGCCAGCATCCGAGAAGTGATGGCGTTCCCGAAAAACAATCGCGGCCTCGATCTCATGTCACATTCCCCCAGCGGGGTCGATGCACGACAGTTACGGGACCTTGGATTGAGCCTGGACAAGAAGCATGAGTGAAGGTCTTCATCCTGCGCAGATCACTGCTTATCGGAAGATGACGCCGGCGCGGCGTCTCGAGCTCGGGATGGCGTTCATCGAACAGATCCGGGAAGTACGAGCGGCAATGTTGCGGTTCGAACACCCTGACTGGACGCCAGCGGAGGTGGCCCGTGCTTTACGAGAGTTCGTTTTGCATGCCCGCTCCTAATCCGCTCGCCATTTTTGCTCCGCGGTTCAACCAACTTGGAGTGCGGTGGATGGCAGTCGGTTCCATCGCTTCCAGCGCCTATGGCGAGTACCGCGTCACAAACGATCTTGATGTCATAGTCGTATTGGATCGGACGGAGGCGGGCTCCGTGGCGAAGGCTTTCCCAGAGAACGAGTTTTACTGTCCTCCGGCGGACGTCATTCAGCTGGAGGCAGCGCGGGCGCAGCGCGGGCATTTCAACCTCATAGACCACCAGACTGGCTTCAAAGCAGACGTTTATCTTGCGACGAGCGAACCGTTGCAGCTCTGGGCATGGAAGCACCGGCGCGAAGTCCCGGTCGCTGGGACACGGGCATGGATCGCGCCTCCCGAATATGTGATCATCGGCAAGCTGGAATTCTTTCGGGAAGGTGGCAGTGAAAAACATCTGCGAGATATCCGAAGCATGTTGAGCGTGACCGAGATCGATCGGGCCCTGGTAGAGAAAGAAGTAAAAAAACGCGGTTTGACCAATGCCTGGCAGAAAGGCCAACTCGGCGGCTAGAGCGTCGCAGCAATAGGCTGTCCTCAGTCCGCTTTACCTCGTCTAACGAGTAGAGGCGGTCGCGCCTTCGCGGTTGATCGCGAGTTGCGCGTGGCTTGTTCGGAACAAGACCGCGACCGAGAAGGTGACGAGCGTTCCAAAAAAGATCCACCAGGGGAACTCCATCTTCGGCAACCACCACGGGGTCACGTAGGCGACGCGGCCGAAGATCCGCGCCACGTTGTTGAGCAAGTCGCTTAAAATGGCAACGACCAGGAAACCGATGATCATCGCAATAACATTGCCGCGATCGGTGCCACGAGTTTTGGTTAGCATGCCGGCGAGGAAAATGCCGAGGAGTGAGCCGTACGTGTAGCCGTAAATCCCGAGGACGATCGGGATGATACGCAGATCCGGAAGCACAATTACGAGGTACGAGGTAGCGGAAGCGACGGCGATCATCAGGACGGAGAACCAAATGGTGGCCCAACGCACCGCGCGCAGGCTTTGTTCATCATTCGCGCCGGGGCGGATGTAGGTGACGTACCAATCGCGCGTGAAGCTCGTGGCTAACGCATTCAGCGCGGTGCTCAGAGATCCCATGGCAGTGGCGAAAATGCCGGCGATGAGCAGGCCGCGCAGGCCCACCGGCATTTCGTAGAGAACGTAGTGGCAGAAGATCTCGTTAGGCGCTTTTGGCAGTGTCGGATCGGGATGCACCTGATAATACGTCCAGAGCAAAATGCCGATGCTCAGAAAGGTGAGGACGATCGGAATGTCCGCGAAGCCCGAGAGAATGAGGGAACGCCGGCTGCGGCGAATGTCGGACGCCGTCAACATTCGCTGCACCATATCCTGGTCGGTTCCATGAGTGGCCATAGTCATAAACGTCGACCCAATGAGTGCGGCGAAGATGGTGTATTCGACTTCGAACATTCCTTTGATTTGGTTCCATCCTGTTTTTGCCGGATCGAGCCCCGTAGCGAGAAATCCTGAGACTGTGGGCGCCCCGTTCCGCGTCACGATTTCACTCCAGCCACCCGGGATTGACCAATAGAGCAGACCGAGCGCGACGAGCGCGCTGCCCATCATGATGGAAGCTTGAATGAAGTCGGTCCAGATGACCGCTTTAATGCCGCCGAGCGTGGTGTAAATCGCGGTGAGAACGACGATCGCGACACAGGCCCCGACGTAGATGAACAACGTTTGCGTCTGGCCGGGGCGCGCGCCGGTGATCATCTCGTAGGCGAGCGCGAGCGCGATGGCGGCCACGTAAAGGCGCGCACCTGACGCGAGAAGCCGCGTGGCCATAAATACGGCCGAGGCCGCGTTCTTGGTGGAGACGCCGAAGCGTGCGGTCAGGTACTCGTAGATAGAGTAAACTTTGTAGTCATAGTACGGCTTGATGAAGATGTAACTGACGATGATGCGCGCGAGGATGGTGCCGATGGCGAGCTGCGCGTAGGTGTAATTGCGAAGCGCGAAACCTTCGCCCGGTGCGCCGAAAAATGTACCTGCGCTCGTTTCGGCCGCGATGATGGAAGCGAGCACTGCCCACCACGGGATGCGCCGCCCGCCGAGCGCAAAGTCTTCGAGAGTGTCTTCCTTTCGGCCCATGCGCAGGCCGATTGAAATGATGATGACGAAGTACGCGAGGAGAACAAAGGCGTCGATGACCAGGCGCGTGTTCATTGCGGCGGGTATTTAGCCACGGATGAACACGGATGAACACGGATTTTCAAAAGGGGGCAGCTCTCCCCCATCCGTGTTTCATCCGTGTTAATCTGTGGCGAATGAAACTGAACGAGATCGAAGCGCTCGATTTCGATCTCGCGCTGACTCTCGATTCGGGACAGGTCTTTCACTGGGAAAGCTGTGGCTCTGGTTACGCGGGGATGATCGGGGATCGCGCTGTCTACGTCGAGCAGCAGAGCGGACGACTGCTCATCTCCCGCGGCGCCGTCGGAGCGGTGGGGAAATATTTCGCGTTGGATCATCCGCTGCCGGACATCTGCAATTCTTTCCCTGCTGATCCGGCGATGAGCGCGGCGCGCGATTATTGCCGTGGGCTTCGTATTATTCGCCAGCCGATCTGGGAATGTCTCGCCACGTTCATCACCTCATCGATGAAGCAGGTGGCGCATATTCGGCAAATGTCGCGCGCCTTGCGGCAACGCTTCGGTGAGCGCCTGACCTTGGGAACAATCGAGCTGTACGTATTTCCTTCCGCGAAGCGGCTGGCGCATGTCCCTGAGGTCGAGCTACGAAACTGCGCCCTCGGCTACCGCGCGAAGAACCTGCTCCTTACTGCAAAGCGCGTCAGCTCGGGCGAAGCTGATCTTCATTCGTGGCGCGAGCTGCCCGATGACGAGCTGCGCGCGCGCCTCTGCGAGCTACCGGGCGTCGGCCTCAAAGTGGCGAACTGCGTCATGCTTTTTGCTTACGAACGGCTTCGCGCGTTTCCGATTGATGTCTGGATCGAGCGCGTCTTAACGCAGCAGTATTTTCCGCGGCGGCGAAAGATGAGACTGCAGCAGCTGCGTGCGTTTTGCGACAGCTACTTCGGCGAGCATGGCGGCTATGCGCAGCAATACCTGTTTCATCACGCACGCAAAACAACTGTCCGCACGCGAAGGTCGACGCAGGGTTGTAGCCGGCCGCGGTGAGGCGGGCCGTCGTAGGAGTTGGTGCCTGCCGGAGTCACCGCCCCCGGCTACAGTGCGACGCTCGATTCGTGCCCGGAATGCACGATGCTAGATTCACCCGAAGCGCGGAGCCTCGCCCTTATGGAACCAAAACGAGAGCGCAGGAAATTATGGCTGGCGGTGTTCGCATCGCTCTTCCTGCACCTGGTCGTGGCTTTCTCGCTCGCGGCCTTTCACGGCGCCTCCTCACTGCCGCCACTCGAGGAGGATAAACCGGTCGAGTTAACAATGGTCGATCTACCGGGAACTACAGCGCCCGAAAAGCGAGCGAACCCGGCCTACATCGAGACGGATGCAACTAACGAGTCGCGCGAAGAGCCGAAGGAGAAACTCTTTGAATCAAATGCGAACTCGATCGCCGCGAGCAGGCTGCCTGCGACCGGCGATCTGCCGTTGCCTGCCCAAGATGGAAAAGATCGGTCGTTTCTACAGATGCAAACGCAGGACGTTTCCCTGGCGGCGCAGGCTTTAAAGCCGCAGCGCGAAGCTGAGCCGACGCCGGTTCCGGTACCGAGCGTTGCGCCATCCGTAGTGCCAACTCCGGAAGCTTCGCCGCCGCCAAAATCCACTCCACCACCGACGCCAAAGCCGGTGGCGACGCCGCAGCCCGAGCAGCTCGCGATGTTAACGGCGACACCGCCGCTGGCTTTGCGCGACCCGCAAGAGGTCGAGGCGAGTCCGCCGCCGGAAGTTGGCCCCACCGCTCCGCCGGTCGACTCGCGTCCGCGGCCGCAATCCGCGGCGGCCGGTTATCAGGCGGAGAAGCGGCAGACGAGAATCAGCGGGCAAATCACGAATCGCGGGCCGCGATCGTCCGTCGATGCCGTGGGGACGCCGCTCGGGAAATACCAGAAATCCGTCTCGGATGCGATCGGCTCGCGCTGGTATTATTACGTGAAAGGCAAGATGGACCTGGTGAGCATCGGGACCGCGCACCTGGAAGCGCAGGTCGATGCGACGGGGAAAGTGCGGAACTTGCGGGTGCTCTCGAACAATGCGAACGAGACCTTCGCGAACATCTGCTTGCAATCATTTCAGGAAGCGCAAATTCCTCCGATTCCTCCCGATCTCGTCGCGACTTTGCCGGAGGGCAGGCTCCCGGTGGATATCACCTTCACGACCTACGCTAACCCATGACGCTTTCTTTCCTGGCCGAACTGCCCGAGCCGGCGGCGGCTGTCTGGCGGTTCTTTTCTTCCGGCGGCTTTTTCATGTGGCCCTTGCTGGGCTGCTCCATTATGACCGTGACTACGATCATCTTGCGCGGAATGGCGTTGCGTCGGAAGAATGTTCTCCCGCTCGTGATCGAAAGCGAAATCGAGCGGCTGGTTCCGGGAGACAGCGCCGACCGGCTCGCGCGTATCGTGCAGCAGGATAACTCATCGCTCGCGCGCCTGGTGAAGATGGCCCTGCAACATCTCCGCGCGCCGCGCAGCGAAACGGTCGAGGTCGTTGAGACGAAAGCGCGCCACGAGCTGGTCGTGCTGGAGCGCGGTTTGATCGTGCTCGAGATCATCACGGGCATCGCTCCCTTGCTCGGTCTGATCGGCGCCGTCTCTGGTCTGGTGCACGTCTTCTCCGCCCTGGGGCTCAGCTCTGGCGCATCGAACACACAACAGATCGCGCGCGGCATCGCGGAAGCCTTGAACGCCACCGTTTTCGGTCTCTCGATCGCCGTGCCGTCGTTAGTCGCTTTCAGTTACTTTTCGAAAAAGATCGAAGTGATGTCGGTGGAAATGGAAACGCTCGTTGTGGAGTTGATCGGAAAGTGCTACTACGGCCGTCGCGCTGATGGGAGCACGCCCCCGCCTCGTGCCACGGGTGCGACTGCGGCCCCGCCATCGGGAGCAGCGCCGGCTCCGGTTCGCGCGCCCGCGATTTAATCGAGAGGACACCCACGCCGCATGAAGATCGCAGTCCGGAAGCGACGGGCGCCTTCCATCATCATCGTTTCGCTCGTGGATATCCTCACGATCCTGCTGATTTTTTTCGTCGTCTCCACCACTTTCAAGAAGGACCAGCCGGAGGTGCAGATTAACTTGCCGGAATCGCAAACCGCGACCAAAGCTCCGGCCGAGACGGACCACGCCATCGTCGGCGTGGACGCCAATGATCAGGTGAGCCTCGACGGCAATCCGGTTCCCGTGGAGGAGCTCGAGCGGGCCGTGCGGGACTTGGTTGCCGCGCGAAAGTCTTCGCTCGCCTTGCAGGCAGACAAGAAGGCGTCGTTCGGCACGATCATCAAAGTGATGGACGCGCTGAAGCTAGCCGGCGTGAAGAACCTGCCGGCATTCACTCAAGGCGGGAAATGATATTGCCAATCGTGAAGTACGGAGACCCCGTTCTCCGCGCGAAAGGCCGCCGTGTGGCGAGAGTGGACGAAACCATTCGCGCGCTTGCCTCGGATATGATCCAGACAATGCACGAGGCGAGAGGCGTGGGTCTGGCGGCCCAGCAAGTTGGCGAAGCGTTGCAACTCACCGTGCTGGATGTCTCGGAAGTCGAAGATCGACCAAGCACATTGAAATTGAATGGCGTCGATGTGGATCCGCGCGTCTCGATGCCGCTCGTCCTCTTGAATCCCGAGCTACGTCTCGAAGGCGATGCGGTCACAGGGACGGAAGGCTGTCTTAGTTTTCCGGAGCTTACCGCGGAAATCGACCGAACGATGGAAGTCACTGTCCGAGCGGAAACCCTGGAGGGAGAAGAGATTGAATTGGAAGCGACGGGCCTGCTCGCGCGCGCAATCCAACATGAAGTCGATCATCTGAACGGCATTCTGTTCATTGATCGGATGAGTTCCGTGGCGAAAGCGAGTCTCGCGAGCCGTCTGAAACGCTTGCAAAAAGAGACCCTGGGAAAGTAGCGCGAAGCTGCCGTCTTCTGTAGCGGCGGTCTATGACCGCCGAACACAACGGAAGAAGGTAAAAGCCTGCTACATTGGCGTCTTCGGCGGCGATAGACCGTCGCTACATCGCCTTGTACGTGACCGTGATCGTGCGGTAGACGAGCGCTTCGCGTTGCGCCGAGAAGTAGAATAACTCCAGCATCGTTCCCCCGACCATCCACTGATAGCCGACCAGCGTCTGCAGGACATCCGAGTCGCTGTCCCTGGTGCGCGAGACGAGTTTTCCGGTCCCGAATTTTCCATCAAAGTAGCGACGGATTTCGCCCATGCGGTTGTTGTAATGTTCGATCGTCCACTTGTCGTACTCGTACTGGAGTTCCACCTCGACGAGGAATCTTTCCTTGAACTCGAAGAGAGTCCGCTTCAGTCCCGGCTGAACCAGGCCCTCAACCGTCCAAACCTCGCGCTTCTGCTTTTGCTCGCGCGTGACGATCCGCGCTTTCGCCGCGACCAGGACCTGCTCGACTTTCCCCGACGGATCGTTCCAGCGGAATCCAAATGGAGGCGGGATATCCTCCGCCGCGAAGGATTGCTCCGCGGCGAAGAAGCAGGCCAGAAGCGTTCCCATCAGGAGCAGCCGCATCACTCGTTAGTTTGCAACGGAATCAAAGACAACGAATCGCTTCACGAGCGGTTTCAGAACGGTGCGCACGGCCGCGGCATGCTGCGGGTCCTTCGAGAACCGCTCCAGTGCAGCGCGATTAGCGAAGGTGAAGACGACGGAGAGATCAAATGCCTGTTCGATCCCGGCGCGCCGCACCGGAAGGGAGTGGCCGACTTCCACATTCAAAATTCCCGGCATCGTGCGGAAGCTTTCGGAAGCGTGCCGGAGCGCCGCGCGATCAGCCCTATTTTCCTGCTGCTTCAACCAGAAGATCACCACATGTGTAACCCGGCCGCGCGCGGCTGCAGGCGCCGGTGAAATCGATGCCAGCAAGATTGCGGCAGACAGCGCAATGGAACTGCGCGCGAGCGTTCGCGGCGATGATTTGCACGCTCGGAAGTCAGCGGATCGTGCGGAATTCTTGCCCATTTCTATGCACCGGCGCGGTCCGCGCGGCTCTCATGAACAACGAAGTTGCGCGACGGCTGCTGAACGGTCAACCTCGCGCGCAGGAGGTTTCCTCTGACGTTTTCGTGACCTGCCGGTTCAAATTTTCCGTCAAGATTATTTTGGACGCCGCGCGAAAATAAACTTCCGAAATTTTCTTGTCCGCTCTGTCAAGCGTTTCTAATCTCAAGCCGCTGGCAGAGAGCGAACCAAGTGGGTGTGAACAACATGTGAACAAATTGGCAGCGACTCAGAAATCAGAAAAAACATGACACGCGGCCTCACCACCACAATCGAGCCAGGCGACGGCGACTCAGATGGCTCAGGCGATCGAGCGCAGCTCGTTTGCCGGAATTTTACCTCGCAGATCGAAAGATTTCCGGCCCTACCGCACGTCTTCTTCGCAAAGAATGCTTCTGCCCGACCGAGCGAGGCGGTCTGGATTCACCCCCATTTCCGCCCGGAGCATTTCGCTTTGGCGGTTGATTAACGCTGTTAACAAGTTGGTATGGAAGAGAAGTGTGCAGAGATATGGCTGAAGCTATCGACCGCACTAAAACCGCAGGTTAGCGCCGACACTTTCAAGCGTTGGTTTTCCGCCGTTAGACTCGTCCAAGCGAACGATGAATCGCTGACGTTTCTCGTTCCCAATAACATCTACCAGTTTTGGATCGAGAGTAATCATATGGCCGCACTGCAGTCCGCGCTCGTGACGGCGTTAGGCTCGCCGCGCAAGATAAAATTCATCATGCCGCCTGACGGCGCGGCCGGGGCAGAAAAGCCGGAGGTCGCAGCAGAACCGGAAACGAAACAGGAAAGCTCCGCTGCTCCCCCGAATGGCGGGAGTGCGCTCGGGCTGAATCCGCGAAACAATTTCGAGTCTTTCGTGGTGGGGCCGAACAACGAAATCGCGCACGCGGCGAGTCTGGCGGTTGCGCAATCACCCTCGCGCACTTACAACCCGCTCTTTATTTATGGCGGGGTTGGTTTGGGCAAGACGCACTTGATGCAAGCCATCGGACAGTACGTCTGGGCGAAAAAGAAATCCGCGAAGGTAATGTACCTTTCGAGCGAGCTCTTCATCAACGAGTTCATCGATGCGATCCAGCACAGTACGCTGGTAAAATTCCGCAAACGCTACCGGCAGGCCGAGCTGTTGCTGATCGACGACATCCAATTCCTCGGCGGCAAGGAACGGTCCCAGGAAGAGTTCTTCCATACCTTTAACACGCTCTTCGATGGGCATAAGCAGATCGTGCTCTCGAGTGATCGTCCGGCTTCCGAGATCGCGAACTTGGAGCATCGCCTTGTCTCGCGTTTTGAATGGGGGCTGACCGCAGAACTGCAGCCGCCGGACGTAGAGACGCGCACCGCGATCCTGCGCAAGAAAGCTCGAACGCTACAGATCAAATTACGCGACGAAATCTTCGACTTCCTCGCCAACCGGATTCGGACAAATGTTCGCCGGCTGGAAGGCGCACTCATGCGCGTCGCATCATTCGCGTCGCTCAGCGGCAAGGAGCTGACGAACGAAGTTGTCGAGCACTTGCTCAAAGACATTCTGAACGAGGAAGCGCGCCATGCCGTGACGATTGAGCAGATTCAGCGGCGCGTGGCTGAGCATTATGATGTGCGGATCGCGGACATGACAAGCAAGCGGCGCCCTGCGAACATCGCGTTTCCGCGGCAGATCGCGATGTATCTGGCCCGTGAATTAACGAAAGCTTCGCTGAACGAAATCGGCGACGCGTTTGGCGGACGCGATCACGGAACAGTCCTGCATGCTTGCAAGCTGGTGAAAAGACGCATGGCCGAGCAGGACAATATCCGGCAGACGATTTCCTTTATCGATAGTTCATTAAAGCGCTGAGCGATTCCCCTAGCGGCGCTCTACGACCGCCGCACGATCAGGCTTTCCGCGGCAGCGCTCCTCGCGAAAATCATGCGACCGTCGCAGACCGCCGCTACAGGATTGGGACAGAGATTGCGGTTGCCGAACAAAATCGTAAGCCTTACATCATAGCTCGCCCGCCTTCATGAAATTCAGCGTCACGAAAGAGAAATTGCTCGAAGGTTTGCAACAGGTGCAGAACGTTGTCAGCACGCGCACCACCTTGCCGATTCTCTCGAACGTCCTGCTGCACGCGAATGGCGATGAGGTGCATCTGACGACGACGGATCTGGATGTGGGCGTGCGCGGGAGCTTCGAAGCGAGGGTGGAAAAGCAGGGCGCGACCACACTTCCGGCGCGCCGGCTCTTTACCATTATTCGTGAGCTGCCTTCGAGTGAGATTCAGATTGAAGTGGATGGAAAGAACGCGGCTTCCATCCGAAGTGGACAAAGCTTCTTCAAAATTCTCGGCTTGCCGGAAGAGGAGTTTCCGCCTTTGCCGAAGTTTGAAGGCGCGAAGGTCGTCACGATTCGGCAGAAAGATCTGCGCGACGGTTTGCGGAAGACCTCGTACGCGATTTCGACCGATGAAACGCGCTACGTCCTGAACGGCGTTCTTTTCAGCCTGAAGGAAAACAAGCTCACGCTCGTCGCGACCGATGGCCGCCGCCTGGCCATGGTTGACCTCGAACTCGAGTTTCCACGCAGCCACGAGGCCGAGATCATCGTGCCGACGAAAGCGGTCACGGAATTGCAGCGTCTGCTTACCGATGAAGGTGACGTGAAGGTAAGTTTCGGCAGCGGACAGATTGCCTTCGATCTCAACAACACGCTGCTCGTCTCGAAATTGATCGAAGGGAACTATCCTAATTATCGGCAGGTCATTCCATCCGAAACGAAGGAGCGCGTGACGTTGGAACGCGAGACGTTCCTGAACTCACTGCGGCGCGTTTCATTGCTCGCGAGCGACAAGTCCAACTCGATCAAGCTGAACTTCAGCAAGAACAACATAGACATTACCGCGAATACGCCGGAAGTGGGTGAAGCGAAGGAATCATTGCCCGTCGCGTACAAAGGGCGCGATTTCTCGATCGCATTCAATCCCGAGTTTTTCATGGCTCCGCTACGCAATCTGACGGAGGACGAAGTCTTTCTCGACCTGATCGACGAGATGAGTCCCGGCGTCCTCAAGATTCAGACCCCGTTTCTTTATGTGTTGATGCCGATGCGCATCAGCTCCTGAACAACGGCTTCCGTCGCGACCCTGACTTCGAGCTGAAGCAGATCTCCGTTCTCTGCGCGAAGCACGCGCACGTCGGGGTTCTGCGGTGCCCAGATCGCCGGATCAGTCGGTCCGAACAACAAAAGACACGGCATCTCAACCGCGGCAGCGAGGTGCGAAATGCCGCTGTCGTGCCCAACGAACAACGCGCACTGTTGCAGGACGGCGGCGAGTTGAGGAAGCGGAAGATTCTCGGCGATATGAATCGAGCCATGGAATTCGGCGGAACGAAAGGCTGCGATCTCTTGTTCGTCCGCTTCGCCTCCCACGATCAAGAATGATCCTACGCGCTTCTCGCAGAGCGTTTGCGCGAGCATTTGCCAACGGCTGATCGACCAAGTCTTCTTTTCGCTTCCGCTGCCTGGGTGAAGCGCGATCACGGGAGACACCAGCTCGTTGTGAAAGGCCATCGCAAACTCCTCGTCCTCGCGCGATGGAAAAAGTCGTGCTCGTGGATCGGTGAGCGAGAGATCAAGCTCTTTCAGCACGCGGGCCAATTGCACGGCGGCATGTTCGCTCCCGGTGATCTTCGCAGAACCGACGAGGATGTCTTCGACCCCGCATCGCCGCAAGTTCCGTTCGAACGTGCCATCTGGATCATAAAGATAGCTGATAATCAGATCGAAGTTGCCGAAGTAATCACTTAGCTCCGGGGAAAGTTCGGCATCTTTCGCGAAGAAGCGGGCTAGGGGCGCATACTCGATCGAGCGAACTGCCTGCGCGTAGAACCGGTTCTCCGCCAGGGCAACGATGTGTTTGTAGCCGAGAATCTCGATTCGTGCTTCGGAATACCGTTCACGGAGGAGCTTCAACGTGGGGAGCGTCAGGATGAAATCGCCGATCGCGCCGCCACGGACGACGAGAATGCGATTCATCGTATCAAAAAGAAAGGAACCTGAGCGCCCGACTCGGCCGTCGGTCGCGGCACTGAGGCCCCTCCCACGTTAGTAACGTGTGATTGCGCAGATCAGGAGCGCGGCGCTGTACACGAGCGCAAGCGCATTGATAGCCCGCCAGCGTGCCGTGCTGCGCGTTCCCCATCGGATATGATCGCGCAACAGGTAGGGCATCGTGACCCAGAAGAGTCCCGCGATGATCAGCACGTAGGCGAAGACGGTCACGAGCAAGCGGCTCATCTCGTAGCGCAGGAACGCAGCTTCGAGCAACGGCTCGGCCGCCAGCAGGAAGAGAATGCCCAAGGCGCGAACCGCGAGAAACTCATTCACGAAACGCAGCACGAGGAAATATCCGACCGGCAATGCGAACAGGAGCGGCTTTCGGAACGAGGAGAACTCGCCCATTTCCATCGTCCCGAGGAGCCAAAAGCTCCAAAGAAAAGCGAGCGTCAGAAGAACAATGCCGATCGCGCGCGAGCGCGGCAGAGTGCGCATCCAGCCGCTCGCCGCTTCCGGTTTCACCAAACCAGGCAAGCTCACGAAAAGGAGGGTCAAACCGGCCGCAATCCCGGCAGATTGGAGCGAAAGATGGTAAATCATGCGGCGAGTGCGGGAGGTTTACACGAGGGGCGTGCCATACAAGCTGAATCCATTCGCCTGCTCGACCTTGATCTTCATCAGCTGACCGGCGCGGTTCTCGCGATCTTGGAAAACGACGATCTTGTTTGTGCGCGTGCGACCCATCAGGCGCGCGGCGTTGTTGCGGCTGGGACCTTCGCAAAGGATTTCGACGTCGCGCCCGACCAGACGTTCGTTCGCGCGATGCGCCGACGCGTCCACGATCTTGAGTAGGTCTTTGTTCCGCTCCTCTTTGATTCGTTCGGGAACTTGATCCGGTGCCGTGGCTGCCGGTGTTTCGCTCCGCGTCGAGTAGCGGAAGATAAAAGCGTTATCGAACTGAATCTGCTCCACAAGATCGCGCGTCTGCGCGTAATCCGTTTCTTCCTCACCTGGAAAGCCAACAATAATATCCGTGGTAAGGGCTACCTCCGGCCGCGCTTCGCGAATTCGCTCCACCAGCCTGAGGTACTTGTCCGCCGTGTACGGCCGATGCATCGCCTTTAGGATGCGATTTGACCCGGATTGCAATGGCAGATGAACATGCTCCGCAAGCTTCGGCAACGTCGCCAAAGCATGGATAAGATCATCCCGAAATCCGATCGGGTGCGGTGACGTGAAGCGCAGCCGTTCCAAGCCGTCAATCGCATGGACCGCTTCCAACAACTGCACGAACGGACTCTTCTTGTAGGGGAGGTCTGCGACCGTCAACGCGTCAAGCGCATCGCCCCGGCGGTCATGGACCACCGCTACAGCCGGAAACTCGTGCCGCCCGTAGAGATTCACGATCTGGCC
Organism: Chthoniobacterales bacterium; assembly: GCA_013812515.1. Classification (GTDB taxonomy): domain Bacteria; phylum Verrucomicrobiota; class Verrucomicrobiia; order Chthoniobacterales; family UBA10450; genus JACCTI01. Next base: position 715 of record JACCTI010000365.1, on the reverse strand, counting down.
GAGCAAGGTCACTTCCTTCACTCCGCGTGCGGCGAGGCCCTGCACTTCGCGCACGATCTCGCTAATCGAACGGCTTCGTTCTGCACCACGCGTCCGCGGCACAATGCAAAAAGTGCAATGCATGTTGCACCCCTGCATGATTGAAACAAAGGCCGTCGCCTGTAGCGGTGCGAGTTTCTGTTCGCGGATCATTTCCTGCGAGCCGCCCTCTTCTGCGGTGTCGGAAATCGAGAAGCGCAGGTCGTCCATTCTGCTGTGGCTGGGGGCGCCGACCCCGGCTGCAACGATGCGTTTCCGCGCGACCAGTTCCTCCACGTAATCGGCTACGCAGTGAAACTTTTGTGTTCCGACCACCAGATCGAGATGCGGCAGACCGTCGAAAAGCGAACCGCCGCGCGCCTGCGCCATGCAACCGAGAAACCCAAACACCACTTCTGGGCGACGCTTCGCGAGTGGCCGCATCATGCCCATTTTGCCGAGCGCTTTCTGGTCAGCCATGTCCCGCACGCTGCAGGTGTTCAAAAGGACAACGTCGGCTTCAGCTTCGTTCGCGACTGCTTCATAGCCGCGCGCGACGAGCGAATGCGCGACCTGCTCCGAGTCGCGTTCATTCATCTGGCAACCGTACGTCTTGATGTAGAACTTCGGCATCGTGGGAGCGGAATAGTGGCACACGCGGAGCAGCTGCGCCATGACCGGCGAAGCGTCTGCGCGC
>JACCTI010000370.1 GCA_013812515.1 Chthoniobacterales bacterium | reverse complement strand
TTCATGAAATTCGATTTTTCCGAAGCGACAAAAAGCCTGCACGAGCTGCTGCGCGGCGTGTTGGATCGGCTGCCTTACATCGGCGCCGCGCTGGTCGTTTTCGTAATCTTCTTCCTGATCGCGACCGGCGTGCGCGCGCTTGTCCGCAAGCTCGCGGAGCGCTCGCGCAATCGGCGCAACGTCGGCATCGTGCTGGGCCGCGTCGCCCAGTGGGTGATTATTTTCGTGGGCGTTCTGATTGCGCTCGTGATCGCGATCCCCAGTTTCAAACCGGGGCAACTGGTGCAATTGCTCGGCATCAGCAGCGTCGCGATCGGGTTCGCCTTTCGCGATATCCTGCAAAATTTTCTCGCCGGCATTTTGCTCCTTTTGCGCGAGCCCTTTCGCGTCGGCGACCAGATCGAATATCTCATCTACAAAGGCACGGTCGAGGAAGTGGAGACGAGCGCGACTGTGATCCGGACCTACGACGGCCGCCGGGTGGTGATCCCAAATGGGGAGCTGCTGACGAACGCCGTGACGGTGAACACGGCTTACGCGCATCGGCGGCTCGAGTACGACGTGGGGATCGGCTACGGCGATGACATCGCGCGCGCGAAGAAACTGCTGCTCGAGGCGGTCTCGGAAATCGACAGCATTCTCGAAGATCCCGCGCCCGATGCGATCGTCTTCGACCTCGCGTCGCACACCGTAAATATCCGCCTGCGCTGGTGGATCGCGCCGCCCTCGCGTTCCGATGCGCTCGATTCACGCGATCAGGTTCTGGCCGCCGTCAAAGGCAAGCTGTTGGCCAACGGCATCGACCTGCCGTTTCCAACTCAGCACGTCCTGTTTCACGATCAAACCGAGGAGACGGACGGCGATCGCGCCCGCCAGCGCGAGGGCTGGCCTGCAGGCGAGGCTGCGGTGCCGAAATCGCGCAGCGTGGCGGCAGCGATCAGGGATGCCGGCCGTGCGCCGGCGCAGGACGGTTCGGCCGCTCACGAATGAAAACATTCCTGAGCGCATGGCTGGAACGGCTGCGTACGAGCTATTGGTTCATCCCGACTCTGCTCGCTGCCGCCGCGACCGCGCTCTCCTTCCTGACGGTCCATGCCGACACCCTCATGAACGCGAAATGGGTGCGCGTGACCGGCTGGATTTGGGCGGGCGGCCCGGAAGGCGCGCGCACCGTGCTGGCCACGATCGCCGGCTCCACCATCACCGTCGCGGGCGTGGTTTTCTCGGTCACGATCGTGTCGCTCACGCTCGCTTCCTCGCAATTCGGGCCGCGGCTCCTGCGCACTTTTCTGAACGACCGCGGGACGCAATTGGTCCTCGGCGTTTTCGTTTCCACTTTTCTCTATTGCCTGCTCGTTCTGCGCACCATCCGCGGAACCGACGCGGCGAATTTCGTCCCGTTTCTTTCCGTCACGGTCGGCCTGCTGTTTGCGGTGGCGAGCGTGGCGTTTCTCATCTTTTTTGTGCATCACGTCTCGACCTCGATTCTGGCGGATAATCTCATCGCGCGCGTGGCGACGGAGTTACGCGAAGGCATCGATCGCCTTTATCCGGAGGACGCGGGCCGCGGCGGAGTCCGAGACGCAGAGCCTACCGAGGACGACCTGCCGCCGCGATTCGCCGAGGAAGCTGAGGCAGTCGCTGCGAAAGCGAGCGGCTACATTGACGCGATCGCGATGGAGAATCTTCTCGCCCTGGCGAAAGAGGAAGATCTCATTTTGCGCCTCTGCCATCGGCCGGGCGATTTCGTTGCGGAAGGCGCCACGCTCGTGTGGCTCTGGCCGGGAGCGAAGTCTAACGAGAAGATCCGCGCGCGGCTGTGCAGCGCCTTTTATTTCGGCAAGGAGCGCACGCGGACACAGGATCTCGAGTACTCGATCGGCCAGTTGGTTGAGGTCGCGGTGCGCGCGTTATCTCCCGGCATCAACGATCCCTTCACCGCCATGACCTGCATCGACTGGCTGGGCGACGCGCTCATACGCCTGGCGGGCCGCGAGATTCCCTCCGCCTGGCGCTACGAC
>JACCTI010000367.1 GCA_013812515.1 Chthoniobacterales bacterium | reverse complement strand
AGCCGGAGCGTGACGGGCGGTCGCCCGCCGAACTGTGCATGGATGCGCCGCAGAATCGCGACTCCCGCAATTGTATCGAGACAACCGTCGAGCCATCCGCCATTCGGCACGGAATCGATGTGCCCGCCGATGAGCAGCGCCTTCTCGGATTCGCCGCGCAACGTCGCCCAGAGATTGCCCGCTTCGTCGCGGTGCGTCTCGACCGGGATCTGCGCGAGCTTGTCCGTCAGCCAGGCGCGCGCCTCCGCCCACTTCTTCGTGAAGGCCACCCGTTGCGCTCCATTTCCATCGGCAGTCAGCGCGTGAAGTTCCTTCAGCTCTGCGACGGCGCGTTTTGGGTCGAGCGCGGCTTTCGTGTTCGTCTCCAAAAAAATGCGATTCTCCAACAGGCTGGCTGCCGAGCGCGAGGTAATTTCTATCTCCCGAACGCGTCGCTGCCGGTCGATTGAATGTTTCCGAGTAAATCCTGCCTAAAGCTACGCGCCCGGGCCCCCGCCCCTCCGATTACTAAATGACGCCGCAACGGGATGTCGTCTCCTATGGAACGCAAAACCTATCTCTCCCGCTACCGCCTGGCTCTCGATCTTAACGGTGCGCCTTTTCAACTCCGCCACTCCGCGGCTGGGATGACATACAAAGGCGAAGACATCGTCTCCGGCCAGGAAGTAGCGGTCGACTTGGTGCCGGCGGGCACTCTGCGCCCGGACGTTCGTGAGCAACTCGAGCAGGAAGCGAACGTCGCGAAGCAGATCGATCACATCAATATCCCTGTTCTCCACGCCTTCGGAATCGAAGGCGACGAGATGGTTTACGTCTCCGAGTTCTTCGAAGGAACGACCGCAGAGGAGTGGGTAAAATCTCACGGGCCGCTTCCCACCGCCACAATGTTGCGCGTCGCTCTGCAGGCGGTGAGCGCGCTCGGCGCGGCCACTTTCCACGGCATAGTGCATTTCGCCATCAATCCCACCAATCTGATGCTGGTCCCGGGCCAGACTCCGCAGGGCGACTGGCCGCTGATCAAAGTCTTAAACTTCATTGGGCTGGCACCCGCGATGGAGACCTCCCGCTCGGCAGCGGCTGATCGTACGGCGGCCGTGCACTTCGCGAGCCCGGAGCAACTGCGTGACGGCACAGTCAACTTTCGTGCCGAAATGTATTCGCTCGGCTGCACGCTCTGGTATCTGCTCACCGGCGCCAGGCCGATCGCAGGAGCGGCCACGGTGGAGGAGGCCAGCGGCATGGCCGGACCGGTGAAGCGCCTCCTTATGGAAATGCTTGCCGTTGATCCGAACGAGCGCCCACTCGATCCGCTCGCCTTGCAGGAGCAGATCCGGGATTGCGTCTCCCATCTTGAGCGGCTGCAATCGGTCGCGAGCAAATTTGGCCTCGCGGCACCGTCTTCGACCACTCCCATCCAGGCCGCCGCACCGGCTCCGGTGGTGAGGCATCGCGCTTCGCCGGTGAGGTCGCTCGCGCTCGCGGCGCTGCTCCTCGGCTTGGGTGTTCTGGCGGGAACAATGTTGCCGGATTGGTTGCATGGGAAGCGCGGTGTCGTTAATCGCGAGCGTAAGCCAATCGGCATTCCGGTCGGTGTGCCTGAGTCCGAGCTTTCGTCCTCCGTCGCGGATAACGGGCCGGCCAATCCGCGTCCAAGCGAACCGTCCGACGCACCGGAAGTACCAGCAGCGCCCGCCGTTGTCGCCGCAGCAACAGAGGGGCCGATCGTTCCGGAGGAGCCCTCGCCCGCAGCTTCGCCGTTAGACGTGAGCAGCGCGCCACTGCTCGCAAATAGCGCGGACGATGCCCTTTCGGCACCGGAACCTTCATCTGTCGAACAGCCTGGTATTACGGTTGTGCCGACAGCGAAAATCCCGTTGCGAGACGCGGCCAATCCACCGGTTCTTGTCTCAATCACGGAGCCTGGCAGTAATGAGGGAACGGGAACTGACGCGCAGGCGAAGCAGAAGACAGAAGAGCCGACGGAAGTAGCGGCCGCCTCCTCACCGCTCCCTCCACCGGACATGCAGCCGGCTTCGCCGGACGACACGCAGGAGGACCAAGGCGCGATCGCCGGGGACGTCCAGTCCGCACCGCATGCGGCAGCGGAGCCTTCGCCGTCTGAGGAAGGTCCGGTCGAAGTGGCGAGCTCAGCGCCTTCAACAATCAGCTATCCCGCTGTTCAGCCAGACATAGCGCCGATCCCGAGCGAGACAGCTGCTGAAGATCAAGACGTAGCGCCGGCCACGATCGCGAGCAACGTGACCGCGGAAAACGGACTGTCGGTAGCGGGCACCGGGACCGAACCTGCTTCTCCTGAGGAAGGTCCCGTCGAGGTGGCGAGCTCAGCGCCTTCAACAAATAACTATTCGGCTGTGCAGCCAGACCTAGTGCCGATCCCGGGCGAAACAGCTGCTGAAGATCAAGACGTAGCGCCGGCCACGAGCGAGCCAGTTGCCGAAGGGCAGGGCACGACGGCTGTTGCCGCTGCACCGGAAATCTCTGACGCGCCGGTGGAGGAAGGTCCGCGGTCTGCTCCACCTCCAGTTCCAATTAGCGAGAACCGAAAAGTCGCGGTTTCGAAAGCGAAGACAAAAGGAAAGGTCGCGGCAAAGAAAGGAGCCATTACCGAAAAGACCTCGCGCGTCGCATCGAGTAGCAGTGCAGGACCACTGCCCCGTGGTGTGGTGCGCGCGCAATTTCTCGGCACAACCCCAGAAGGCAATCTCATCTTCGGATTGCCCTCGTCTGAG
>JACCTI010000363.1 GCA_013812515.1 Chthoniobacterales bacterium | reverse complement strand
GTGGTGTGATGCTGGCAGCGGCTTGCATCGTGGCGCTGGCCGCCTTTTTCAGCTCATGGCGCGGACCATTCCGACCCGCAGCTTCCATGGCCGATTACCGAGACGAGATGGTGAGCTTCGTCAAAGTGGCCCCGTCGCTGGAGATGGAATCGTCCGACATGGGGCGTCTAAAACAGTTCCTGGCAAAGGCCGAAGCACCCGCGCAATTCACGGTGCCTAGAAAGCTGCAGAATTACGACCCGATCGGCTGTCGTGTGTTGCGCTTCCGCGGACAGGATGTGTCGTTAGTCTGCTTCAAACTCGGCGACGACAAACTCGCGCACCTCTTCGTCACAAATCCAAAGACGGTCCGGACCGGCGGCCGTGTGGCGGATCCAGTCTTCGCGGAGGAGGATGGCTGGATGACGGCAACATGGACCGAAGACGGACAGGCTTATCTCCTCGCGGTCAAAGGAGACCGCGCGGCGGCGGAGAAGTTCCTGGGAACGTCGTGATTCCCGCCTGAACACTCATGGCCGCTCCTCGTAAAACTGCACGTCGTGCGACCGCGCCCGCGAATGCTCAGCGCGAACCGGCGGGCGTCGTCGCCGGCTATTCAAAAAGACCGCGACCACTCGGCGGCTACGCAGCGCTGGTCGCAGTTTTCACCGTCGGATTAGCCGGCGCATTCGCTGCCACGGAAGAAAGCGAAGACGAACTGCCGAAGCTGAGTTGGAGTGATCTCCTGCTTTTCGGCATTGCGACGCATAAGCTTAGCCGCATTGCGACAAAGGATCTGGTGACGAGCCCATTTCGTGCGCCCTTCGTGAAGTTCAAGAAGTCGGCGGGCGCCGGGGAAGTGGAAGAAGAAGCGCGCGGCGAAGGTCTGCAGGAAGCAGTGGGCGACCTGATCACGTGTCCTTATTGCATCGCGCCATGGATCGCTTCCGCGATGGTCTTCGCATCGACTCGCGCTCCGCGTGCTACTCGGGTGATCGGCGGAATCTTCGCCATCACAGCAGGCTCTGATTTTCTCAATCGCCTCTACGCAAAAACGAAGGATTGATTGCTCTTGCGGAATAAATGTCCGCGCGCGTTCCTCCCACGCACCGGAGCACAGCACCGCGACGCGTAGAGTCGACAAACTTTTGAGCCGTACAAGCGCGCGTGCTTCGGCGTTAACGATCCACCAGTACTATGTCATCAACATTGAAGGATATCGGCATCGGTCTCGCGGCCGGCACAGCGGGCGGTGAAGCGCTGAAACGCACTGCGCAGTTCATGTGGGATCGGACGGACGCGACGAACAAGCTCCGCGAACAGGCGATCGAACCGCGCGATCCGTTCATCGTCCTTGCACAAAAAGTTTGGCCGGTGCTCGCCGGAAAGAAGCCGACCCATGCCCAGGAGAAGCAGTTCGAGACCGGTGTGATGACCGCGCTCGGCGCAGGCGGTGGCGTAGCCTATGTGCTTCTCGCGCGCCGCTGGCCGCTCGAATGGCTGGTCGGCGGTGCGCTCTTTGGCGCAGCATTCTACCTCATTGAAGACGAAGCGATGGGACCCGCGCTCGGATTAGCGGGCGAGAACCGGAAGTATCCGGCCGAGGCGCACGTGCGCGGGTTGGCCGCGCATCTTGCTTTCGGGATCGTAGCGGCGGGCGTGGCGAGACTCCTTGGCGTGAAGTCCAAAAGCGGCCGCTGACATTGGGTCGTGTTCGCTGTGCGACAGCGGACGCCGCGACATGGTGAAGGGAGGCGACGAGCCGCCTCCGGCTCAGGAAAAGTTTTCGCCAATGGCGATGGCGGCAAGCGTGACGGCTATTCGAGCGGCGCGAGGACCGCGTCGGCGGGCTTTGTGAATTGCTTCGCATCCGGCGACCTCTCAGAAAACCGCACATTCGAGAACTCCATCACGCCGAGCGCTTCTCCCTCGATGGTTTCGTTTTTCCAGTTGTAAAAAGAGCCGCGCTTCGGGACGCGCAACCCGACCGCGTCCTGCCATTCTTCGAAGACGAGCGCGTGCGGCTCAAGCTGGTCCATCGGTTTCCCTTTTCTGAGCGCAGCGAACGTGACGACGTAACTCACGAGCTTGAGCTGCCGCGAGGTGGGATCGACGTAGGCGACGTAGAAGTCTTCGGATGAGTCGCCCGTGCCTCTCTGGAACGTGATCTTTACCGCATCGTACTCCTGACCTTGGAATGTCTTCTTCCCGAGCGGTTCCTGGACAGCGCCCGGATCGGCGAAGACGAAAGGCATCCCGAAAAAGTAGAAGGGCGTCCACATGTAAAAGCGCGGTGGGGTTCCGCCGAGCGCATCGAGCGCGGGTTTGATCCAGACTTCGCCGTTGGATGTACCAAGTGTGTATTTGTCGCTCGTGATCAGACCTGCGCGGCTGTGCAGATCGAAAAGCTGATGGTCCTTCTTCACGCCTTTGGCAGAGATCCACGTCTGATTGAACTCAACGCTGCCGTAGCTTTTCCATTTCGCTAAGCCGCCGTGCGCCGCGAGGGCGCCGTCGAGGTGTTGCGCGAGCGCCGATGATCCAAACAGGCACGAGACGACGGAAAAAATCAACGCGGATGCAGCGACGCGAGGGGAAAAGCTCATCGTGCACGTTCGCAGCATTCACGAAAATGTCGCGCTTGGCCTCTCGCGACTTAGCGTATCGTCGGCCTATGAAGCGGCGAGTCGCTTTGGTCACAGGTGTCGGCCCCGGGTTGGGCGCAGCCCTGGCGCGGCGGTTCGCGCGCGAAGGCTGTCGCGTCGCCATGGTCGCGCGCACCGGCAACTTCATTGATGAACTCGCTCGCGAAATCGTCGGCGCCGGCGGAACGGCGATCGCAGTCGCGGCGGATGTCAGTCAGCCTAACGAGATCAAAGCTGCGGTCGCGCGAGTGCGCGCCGAACTGGG
>JACCTI010000359.1 GCA_013812515.1 Chthoniobacterales bacterium | reverse complement strand
GCATAAACTTCACCCCGTTACCCGCGCTAGGCGCAAATGTCACCACCTACAGCGACACTGGGGTGACCGCGTCCACGAAGTACTATTATCGCGTCCGTGCTCAAAACTCGGCTGGGTTCTCCAATTTCTCAAACGTCGTGAATGTCACCACTCCAGCGACTAGCCCGACACCGACACCAACACCAACACCAACACCAACACCAACACCGACTCCGACTCCGGCAGTAGCGACACCAACCTTTAATCCAGCAGGTGGGAGTTACACGGCGGCCACAAGTGGGACAAAGCCGGTAGTCATTTCCGATGCGACGGTTGGGTCATCGGTCCGATATACTCAGGATGGAAGCACCCCGACAGCAACAACCGGTACGCTGATCTCGCCAGCGACGGCAACGGCTACACCAAAAACCACGATTCAGCTGCCGATAGGGACGACCACGTCAAAGGCGATCTGGTTGAAGACCGGTTCAACAAATTCGGCCGTGAAGAGCGGCGTTTACATCTCGGCTTCGCCAACCCCGACACCGACACCGACGCCGACTCCCACTGCCACGCCAACGCCAACACCTTCGGCAACGGTGATTCGGATTAACAGCGGCGGCCCGTCGTATACTGATAGCGTGGGACAAGTTTGGTCGGCCGACCAAAGTTTCGTAAACGGCACTACGCAAACCTACGCCGGCCAGGCTGTCTCCGGGACCGTAGATGACCCGCTCTACCGCTCGGAACGATACGCGGCGACGCTGAAATACCAGGTTCCCGTCGCGAAGGACACTTCAAGGCTTTAGTGGGATTACACACACGACCCGTCTTTGGTTCTCACCGTTCGTCAGGCGAGTGCTGTGGGCCTATCCATATCACTGGTTTCGCTGACTTTTTCCAGCAGATCATTGAAACATCCGGTGTGCGGTCAAGTTTGGGCCAAAACCAAAGAGTTTAGCGCAGCTATACCGCAATTCTTGCTGTATTCATTGCTAGAGCCGCCGTCTAGTGCCATCAAACAGCACATACACAGGAAGCGTAGTCCGGTGTAGCTGAGTTGGAGGACGGCGCCGGTGAGTACAACGAAGGATCCACGCTGCATTACCTAATGAAATCAGCTCAGAAAAAAGCGGAGGCGACCCCCTTTTCACCCCGTGCAGACGCGCGTAACGACTCCTGTGGGGCAACTTGCCCCCGCCGGAGGGGACTGCTAAAGCAAAGCAGCCGGTGAACGCTTGCTTGGACCGGCTGGGCGTGGCAACACGAGAGATGGTTCGGGTGTAGCGCTGTTGCTTTTTTTACCTACATCGTCCACGTGAGTTTTCGCTAATCTCCGAACCATGCGCGACAAGTATTCCAACTCCGAAAAGGACGGCGGCCAACCGGACACCACTCTAGACTTCATGTGCATCGGCGCGCAAAAGGCGGGAACCACCTGGCTTTATGAAATGCTACGCCGGCATCCACAGCTTTGGTTGCCGCCATTGAAGGAACTTCACTATTTCGATCGTTCTCAAAGCTACTCGTCTAACAATTTTCTTTTGTCGGATCGGCCCTTTGAGCGATTATTCAGCCCGGCGAAGCCGAATCGCGAATTTCGACAGCAGTTGAGACGAGTTCTTCGTGCCGCCTGGGTTAATCGAAGTTCCGCTACGCTCCTGTGGGCAGTGCGCTTTGGAAGCGGCGTTGTGAATGATGAGTGGTATCGCTCGCTTTTTGCCGGTACATCTTTGATTCGAGGTGAAATCACTCCCTCGTATACCATGCTCGATTCGCACGATGTAGCCCGCGTACAGCGACTCGCCCCTCAGCTAAGAGTTATCCTGCTACTGAGAAATCCTATCGATCGCGCCTGGTCTCAGATTCGTCACGATTGGGCGCACGGTGCATTCCATGGAATCGATGACTTCGATCGGGTCTGCCGATTTATCGACAGCCCACATCAGACGTTGCGCAGCAACTATCTTCGAACATTGGAAATTTGGGAGAGGCACTTTCCCAGCCACCAGATCTTTATCGGCTTTTACGATGAGATAGCCGAGCAACCCGCAAAGATCCTGTCGGCAATTCTCCAGTTTCTTGGATGCGATCCGTCCCTGGGCATGAGAATGGAACAATTGCAGAGGAGAGTGCATGTCTCCAAAGAGAAAGAAATGCCGGAGGCAGTTCATCGCTACCTCGCGGCGAAATATTACGAGGATCTTGTCGCGCTAGCGGCGCGTTTCCGCAGGTATCCGCAGCATTGGCTAACCGTGGCAAAAGCGGCTGGAATGGTTTAAAGAGGCCTATGCCTGTGTGAAGCCATCAGATCATTCACTGCTTTGCCCTGAAGCGATCTGTCGACATCGGATGGTGTCCTATGCGAGGACAGATCGTCATCTAGCGAGGCTAGATTCGTCGGAAAAGAGTTCTTTGACTTCAGAGCTTCGAAATCGGTGGCAAGATTCTCCTGCAAGCCGATGAACAATATGTCATCCGCGCTAAGATCAAAATATCGTTCATGCTCGAGCCATCGCAGTATGAATCCCTCACGTGGTGGATACTTCTCATTGCGCCGCAGGCTTTCGCGCGCTCCCAATCCTCCGTCGAAGAGTGCGAGGGCGAGCTGGTTTGGCAAATGGAAGTGATCGAAGGCGATTTTTTCCTCAAGGCCAAGGGATAGAATAGCGTGGCCGACCCTGCCGTTGCCGACTGAAAAAAGCCGCTTACAAAACGACTGATCGGAACGCGCAGGAAGAAAGAGACCTTGTCACCTGAGGGCACATCGCTCAACCGAACATGATGAGGATGCAAATGCAGCGTATGATGATGAGGTCCCGTCGCGCATCACAAGGCGTGCCTGATCGCCGACCCTCCGGTTTTGCCAATGTGGAGAAAATGCACGATCTGCTTGCCGCGTAAGCGTTGGATTACGCGCTGGGGTTGGTCTGCAGGCGAAACACATTTTTCGCCGCGGCGATTCTGTCGGTGCTCATTCCGATGTCCTCTCGCGTTATAACTTGGCCGGATTAGCCTTAAAGCAATCACGATGGCGCAGAACAATCGAACAACTTGCGCAAACCTAAGAGGCATCTTTCATACGCGCGATGCGCTTGTTCTAAAACTAAGTCCGGCACGGCAATCCCATGAATAGGCCGCTCACGCTCAATCCTGCCTTTACGTATGAATTCTGACGGATCGCCGAAAAAGCGAGTCCCTGTTCGATCAAACACGGAGTACTGCTCATCCAGTGGCGTACGCAGGTGGAGAAATGCGCCAAGCTCATTCAGCACCGAACCGGGATTTTCAATAACCTCGTCCGCTCGGATCACTAAGGCGTGTTTGCCAGACCGCTGAAGATGCTCGCCTACGCTACTGAGCTTATCCAACCGGTCGCTGTAGTGGCGTAACGCCTCCTCTACGGTTCCCGGAACAAGGCGGCTTGGCGTTGCCCCTTCCTCGATTCTTTTGTGATACATGGCGACTATGCTTTTGAGCGTCGCGGCGGGTTCTCTGATCATAAAGATGACATGAACGTTCTCGCGCTTCAGAATCGAGTCCGCGACGAAAAACTCGTTATGTAACAGTTTATCAAGAAAGTATCTGCAGTTCGATTTGTAGTTCCCAAGATGGTAGCTGAGACAGCGCAGTTTTAGTAGATCCAATTGCGTCCGATACGAAAGTCTGTTTTCAGCGTAACCCGAGATGTCGGGATGACTGCCTAGGATGTGACTAACCAAAGTGGTGTAGCCCCGCATGTGACTCAAAAGAAACACATAACGGCGGCTTTTCAGCAAAGACGGACGCGTTATTACAGTCGTTGCCGCTCTCCACAATCTACCTGTTCTGGTCATAGCGATTCTGCAGGACCGCGCGGTGCCCATATAATCGGTCGGTTGGCTGACGAAGCAGTCGTTTTGCGGATGCCAAAATAGTTCCGCCGCGCGTGTGTTCGAACCAGCGCCACATTGGAATGTTCAATCGCTCCGGTCTTCTGCTTTGCTCGTCATGAGAACAGGCCGACTCCCGAAAACACATTGCTGCACTGATGATTGGTGCACGAGCCGGGCGCGCAGTTGCTTCGAGGTTCGCCCGGAGAACCTCGGGCGTTGAACGGCTTTATGCACGAAGGCGCTTGACGATAGTTTTTATCGGTCGTGGCGATCGCGCCCTAAGTTGTCGCTCGAGCCACCACTGTGTTCTCCGAATGACGCGCCACGGAAACATCACAAGGTTTGCTGCCAGACAGTAGAGACAGCCACTGGCGAATGAAGTTTCTCCATGAGCCTGACGCTTCTCTTCAGTGGTGCGGAAATCCTTAGTCAAGAAGTAGCCATACTTTGCGAAGCTGGAGTCATATTTAGCCGCTATGAAGCGGTGGTAGTGTTTCCATCGAGAGTCGCTCAGCAGGCGCTCCCAACGGTCGAAGTATCTTTGGTTGTGAGCGTCGCTGACTTCCTCCATCTCGACTGCCGGGGCGTGAGTTCCTAAAAATCCGGCGATGTCTTGATGATGTCGAGCCGGGTGATTGATGTAATCCTCGTAGGTAAGCTCATAGAGGTTTTCTAGATGCCTCTTGTCCTGCTCGAAAAGCTCATAGTACCGCAGCCAATGTTCGAACAATTTGTGAAGCGGCGTGAGGCTCCACTTTTGCGTGGCGATGCTGACGGCGATCGGGTGGCGCTTGATCACGATAAAATAGCTATTCGGGAATGCAGCTTGCAAAAAGCGCGTCCTAATGAGATTGCCTGGAGTTTTCTCCAGGCAAATGCTCTTGCGGCTGTCCCAGTGCGAATGCCAGCTCTTGCCAAGTCGGGTGACGTTCTCCGCGGTCAGGAGATCTGACGCCTCCGTCAGGTGGGCGCGCCGATTGAATCCATACCTGCCGGCACCACCGAATTTTGGGTCGTTCCGGTAAACGTCCTGAAGATACTGGCCTTCGTCCTTCATTACACCGGTGTTCTTAAATCCAGTGCAGTCCTCCAACTTGGCAAGATTAGAAGCTAGCAGCGTCGTTCCGCTCCGCTCCAGCCCACAGACAAATACGTATTTCCGATCGATTTTGTAGTCTGTTTCCACGGTTCTCTCAACGGGGGCAGATGCCACCCGCGTCATTGATTACACGCGCCGTTGGTAAATGTCGCTGAGGTGAAGGATAAGGCTGAACCTTATCTCGCACAAGATTCTCATTCAGAAAAGGTTTCACGTAACATCGCACTGAGAGATTGCATCCTGAAACGGTTTGAGCCAACTCAACTTGTCGTCTACTGACGATGTGTTTCGATCGATATAGTCATACCGGAATCATCGGGTAGTCAGCGAAATCCTGGCGGGAGGCGAACACTAGGTCTGAGCACCCTAATAAGCGGCGCTCGTATCAAACGACTCAGCGATCTGCCGTCCGAAGACGGTAATCTATCGAGTATGACACGGTGTAGGCGCTAGCGACGCGGCCACTCCCAAGATACGATAAGCTTCTGAACAGCTTCTTAATGTGTTTTTCGTTTCTCCTGTAAGTCGCTCAAGGTGAGGGATAATAAACCTATCAGCGTCTGGAAGCTTTTGATCTGCGCCAACTGCATCGGTAGTTGCCAACGCCTTGCTACCGCTGATTTTGCGAATGTTGTCTGCATATCGCGTGTCTTTCCGTGAATTCGCGCTGAATCAGAAGTGGTTGATCGTACGCTCCACCGGATCACTCATGACGGGGTCTAAAACGCGGCTCAGCGTTAAACTAACTATGCGTTAGACACAGCGGGCGGAGCGGAGCCTTTGCCAGGTGCGAGCCCTCCGTCTAAAGCATTATTTGTATAAATTATAGCCGAGCATAGCTGTAGCAATGTTCGAATCGACTTCCAACGTCAAAGCATTCTCGACTCATAGTGCGAAGAAGAATGTGGTGTCTCGCGATGCTTGCTCGATAGACAGCCTCATTAAGAAATACGAGATATTACAACTGCACGCTCGCTGAGCGCGACGAGGCGCGTTGCCGTTAAAGATTGACAACACCACAGCACTGTGCTTCCAATACTTCTTAGAACCGCCGATGATTGTTTGGATTGCCTCCGTTCCAAGAAGCGGAAACACATTTTTTCGTGTCGTCATGCATCACCTCTATGGGGTGGACACGTACGCGGCATTCAAAGCCAGCGAGGTACTGGCGACTGCGGCAGCTGAGGATCTTGTTGGACATAGTAAACTCCCGGAGGCTCTGGGGGCTGCCGTGGCAGCGGGTAAACCTGATCAGATTCGCGCTGCGCTCGATCAGCTCGAGGACAGCAACGAGCTTTTCATAATCAAGACACACGCACGTGGAAACGAACTGTTCGGCACTAACTATCGAGCAATCCTTCTCGTTCGCGACGGACGGGATGCGTGCGTATCCTATGCTAACTACATGGTCGATATTCCATGTACTTCAGCGGCCTTGAACACAAGGTGTCGCGGAATGGTGCAGTCGAAATCGGGGTTAATGGATCGCCGTGCGTGGAGAGACCTCGCTAAGATCGTGGTCATGAACAGCATGAAATCGGTGGGCCTGAGGAGATGGTTGGTTTCCAGGAGAATTGATCGATTGTACGGCTGGGCCGAGATGAACCGCTCCTGGTTAGACCGTAAGCGGAAGCCAGTCGTTGTTTATTTCGATAGGCTTATCGATGATCCGATTGCCACAGTTACTGAGGCCGTAGACAAATTGGGGATCGGTTTGTCGCCCAGAGCCGACGCTTCTGTTCCCTCCTTTCACGAGCTGAAAAAGCGATTTCCGAGCTTTTTTCGGAAGGGGAGGACCGGCGACTGGAAGAACCATTTCTCGCCTGCGCAAGAAAGGATGTTCATGGAAAGAAACCGCGACATGATGGTGGCGTTGAATTTTGTCGAACGGCCCCCCATTAGTCCTGGCGAAATATCTGCACCTCGGGGGTCGCAAGGGTTCGACGCAGAATATCCGCTCCAGTAGCAGGCGCTCGTGATCGCTGCCTGATTAAGAGCACGGTAGAATGGTTGATCTGATGGACGTAATAGGTTGGGACGTCCATGTGTCATTTAGAAGTGCTTATCGCCGGCGGCCCTTCGGTGACCAATAGCCAAGCCGATACACTCAGCCGGGACGAGGTATTTTTGCTCTACGGTCGTCCTCTAACTGCCCCCTGTAGAACCATGGGTGGTATATCTCTTTCTATTGGTGTTTTCGACCGTTCGTCGTCTTCCAGT
>JACCTI010000331.1 GCA_013812515.1 Chthoniobacterales bacterium | reverse complement strand
CACATCATTGTAGGCGGGGGCGATGACCCCGGCCGACGTTCACGCTATTGTGGGCCCCGATCACCGCCCCGGCGACAACCGAACCACTGCGTAGGCGCGGATTTCGTCACGAGCGCTCCCGCGGGGGGATCCGGGCTTTTGCCCGGCGAAAGCTGATCAACTTTCCCCGCTCTCTGTTTCCTTCCGTCATTGGCTGCTCTTGTTAAGGCTCGCAGATACGGGATAGAAAGATTCCTAAGGGGTCGCAATAAGAAGCCACGCGCCGAGGGATTAATGATGCGAGGAGAACCGAACCGTTACTCTTCGCGATAGTTTGAGTTCTTCCATGCCGGGATCGGCGAAGCACGAACCATTCAGGAGGTGACGTTGTCTGCCGGTGCGCGCCTTTACCGGATTTCCGCAAACTTGCTGATGTCTGCTGTGGGATGCGACGCGATCGCGTTGGCTCACTCAGCCGGTTTGGCGCTTGTATTTTCCTGCACAGACTTCGATTCTGCGGAGCCGCCTACTTCCGCCAACCCGCGTATCCAATTCCTTCTCGGGCGCTCACTCAGCAAGGTCAATTGGATAGCTCGTCCCGCCGCATTTCCGCGTCGTGCCTCAGTCCGGTGAAAATTCGATCAGTTTCTTTGCGCGATTAATCCCTAAGGACGTCGCGAAGGCTCAACGCCTGCCGAGGTGGTCGCCCCGGGCTACAACGACGAGAAAAAACTCGTTAGGCAAGGAGTTTTGCAGCGGCCTTCACGGCAGGCATTTCTTCGTTAGGCTAGCATGCAGTCGCTCTCTACCGCGATGTTTCAGGGGAGCGGCGCCGGTTTCACTGGTTCGCCTTTGCTCATCCGGGTCTGGGTGCTTTCAATCTTATCCGCGAGCGCTTTGTTCTCCGGCGTGAGCGTGATGGACTTCTGCCAATATTCGAGCGCCTGCGGGATGCGGTTCAGCTTCGCGTAAGTGTCGCCGATGTGCTCAAACACAACCGGATCATCGCGTGTCAGAACTTGCGCAGCGCGGAGGAGATCCTTGAGCGCATCATCGAATTTGCCTTTGCGAAAAAGAAGCCAGCCCCGGCTGTCGAGGAAAGCGCCGTTGTCCGGATCGAGTTCGAGCGCGCGCTGCAGCATCTCTTCGGCTTCGTCCAAGTGCATGTTGTGATCGGCCCACATAAAGCCGAGATAGTTGCAGGCCTCGGCGGAATTGGCGGGATCGAGCGCGATCGATTTGCGGAAAAGCCCCGCGGCCTTTTCATAAAGGCCGGCTTGATCCGCGGCCACGCCGTAATCGAAATAGAAGCGCGCGGTGAGCAGGTCGCTCCCGCTCACTTCCGCCTCCAGCACGGCTTCTTCAAACGTAGCGACGGATTGCTGCGCATGCTTGGCCTCGCGTTGCGCGATGCCGAGGAAATAGGCAAACTCCGGCGCCTGCGGGAAACGGGCGCGCGCCTCGACGAGGATTCTTTCCGCGCCCTCGCTTCTTTGGAGGACTGCGATGAGCAACTCCGCCAGCCGCAAATACGTCTGCCCGTGATTCGGGTTGATCAACAGGCTTTGTTCGTAGTTCGCCGCCGCCTTCGCGAACATCGCTTTGGCTGGTTCGGTTTGTTTCGCACGCTGCAAGGCACGGCCTTCTTCGTCCTGCAATTGCGCGAGAAGATCGTAGGGCTGGTACTTGTCCGGCGTTTTCGCGATAATGGCCTGGAGCATCTCCATGGCCTTGACGCGCTGATTCGTGGCGGCGAACCCGCTGGCCAGCTTTTCGCGCGCACTCAAATCATTCGGCTGCAACTCGAGGGCGCGCAGATAGAGTGGAATCGCTTCCTGCACTTGCTGGGAAGCGGCGAAGTAATCAGCCACGTCCTTGAGCACCGAGGGATCGTCAACCGCATTCTCCGCTGCGCGTTTGAAGATCTCATTCACGCGCTGCAGCTCTTCGGAATTCGCTTCAGTTCCGGGAGTGAAAACGATCGAGGCATAAAGCTTGCCGAGCCGTGTCCAGAACGTCGGGTTCCTGCTGTTCACTTTTGTGGCGCGATCGAGTGCCGCGAGCGCTTTTTTCGAGTCTCCGTTGTTGGATTCGATTTCGTAAATCCGCTGATACGCCTCAATATTTTCAGGATCGAGCGCGATCGCCTGGTTCGCATACTTCAGCGCCTGCTCCGACTTCTTCAGATACTTCGAGTAAATAAAGGCGAGTTGCAGATAAGGGCCGGTCTCCTTCGAATTGGCCTTGATCGCATCCTTCAAAATATCAATGGCACGTGGGTAATCTTCCTGGCGGGTAAGAAGAGCCGCCACGCGGGAAGCGAGTTCGATTTCTCCCGGATCAACCGTCAAGACCTTCTGGTAAAGCGTGAGCGCGGCTTCGACTTCGCCATTTTCTTCGAGACGCGCTCCTTCAACGAAGTTGGCGAGCGCGTCTGCCTTGCGCTGGCTTTGCGCGTTGAGCGCAAGATCGCCGGCCGGCAGGGAGCGAAAGGAATCGTCCACGCCGCCGCGATGCGCGGCCACGGCTTTCGCGGGAAGCGCCTTCATCAGGGGCGGACTCGCCTCGGCGAGAAGAGCGCTGCACGTGAGAGCCGCGCTCGCGAAAATGCGCGCAGCTAACCCGAGCTGCGTCTGCCCCTTGATCATGCGGCCGATTGTAGCGAATCTGGCCTCGTCACGCAATGGTGCGAGGCCGCAGCTTCGAGCCACCGTAGCGGGGGAACCGGAGAACAGCCGCGGCGCGACTACGACTTGTAGCGCAGGCGCTTCTTGTGGCGATTCTCCTTCATGCGTTTGCGACGCTTATGCTTGGAGATTTTCGCTTTCCGGCGTTTCTTCAGGGAGCCCATAGAGGTTTGATCAGCTTGCCGGTTTACCGGCCGACAAGGCAAGCATCGGATTGGTGGAACTGCAACTGACTTCTTCGGCTCGGGAAGGCTAGCTGGCGAGCGCGGATTTGAGCAGGTTCACGTGCTCCTCCGGCTTCACCTTGCGGAAGATTTTCGCGATTCGGCCATTGGCATCGATTACGAAAGTGCTTCTTTCCGCGCCCATGTATTTCTTCCCGTACATGCTCTTCTCGATCCAGACGCCGTACGCCTCGACGACCTTCCGCTCCGCGTCTGAAAGCAGCGGGAAGGGGAGATGATACTTGTGGATGAATTTGTGATGGCTCTCCGGCGAATCGACGCTCACGCCGAAAATCTCCGCGCTTGCTTCGAAGTCGCTCCACACATCGCGCAGACCGCAGGCCTGCGTGGTGCAGCCTGGTGTGTCGTCCTTTGGATAAAAGTAAAGTACCACCGGCCGGCCGCGGAAATCCTCCAGCGAAACTTCGCTTCCGGTGCCGTACTTGCCCCCTACGGCAACGCCCCGGAAATCGGGAGCGGGATCGCCTTCTTTCAACTCGTTAGTCATGCTGCCAGCCATGAGGAGAGCATCATTTCTCGAAAAAAATTATCAGGAGGCCCACGGCGCAAAGCAGCGATCCGATCAATCCGCTTTCATATTTCTCGAGTAAGCCCAGCTTGATCCGCTCCACGCCCGCCAGCGTCAGCCAGGTGAAGATGACCATGCCGAGGACTGTGCCGATGGAAAGGATCGCGGTGAGCAGAGCGAATCCCGCCCAACCGTAGCGAACGCCGGAGGCATAGATGGGCAAAAAGGCTTCGCAAGGCGAAAAGGTGAGAAGCGTAAGCAAGCTGGTGATCGCGATCCGATCCGACGGGGCGGCTTCCCGCGAGGAGACAGGAGGCGCGGCATGGTGGTGCTCATGTTCCAGCTCGCCCACGTGCACGTGATCGTGCCCGCAAAAGAGATGGTGATGCGCGTGCCCTTTGCCGGTCGATTGCCGATAAAGGTAGAACGCACCCAGCAGCAGAAGCATTCCTCCGGCGATCCGCGGAAACCAGGCGCCGATGTGATCACTCACCGCGATGCCGAAGCCCGCGATCGCAAGACCGAGCAGCGCAGTGACGATGACATGGCCTGTTCCTGCGAGTGCGGTCACTGCGAGCGTCTTCGAATGACTCCAACGTTGCGCTCGCGCCGCAAGGACGAATGGCAGCCAGTGCGTCGGAATCGCGGAATGGAAGAAGGCAACGCCGAACCCCGTGATCGCGATGGTGGGGAGGACGCTGTCGTTCACTTCAGGAATTTCCGTTGCGGGCAGCCGGGCCGCACAGACTACGCGAACACGGGCAGAGAGCCACGTCTTTGCGCACTGCTCGCCACTTTAACCCTGCACCTTGACTTGCACTTACTCTTCCGGGCTTTGGTGCAAGTGCATGTGAAAGTGCAGGATCTAAGTGGCCCGTAAACGGAACGCGGGAGGAGTGGTCAGGCTGCAGGGATTCGGACCTCCTGCACCCACTCGACACGCCCCGAGAGCGACTTCTTCAGTGCGGCCGCCACTTTAACCCTGCACTTTAACTTGCACTTACTCTTCACGGGCTCAAGTGCATTGAAAGTGCAGGATTAAAGCAGCCCGGACGCGAAACGAGGGAGGAGTGGTCGGGCTGCAGGGATTTGAACCCTGGACCTCCTGCACCCGAGACAGGCGCTCTACCAAGCTGAGCCACAGCCCGAACAACCAGCGAAGCGACGAGTCACTTCGCCTGCCACTTATTTGGCGCATTTCCGCGGCAGCCGCAAGCCTTCAGCTCGTGTGAGTTTCGGCCCTGCAGGATCGCGAATCGGCAGCTAACAAATCGGTTGACAGCGACTTGGACTCCTCGCAAGGTCTCGATTCGTTTTCTCCCCATGCTCGCCTCTAAGATTATACCTCCAGTCTTATCCGGCGAGACACCGACGATCCTGCAGTTTCCCGCGGAAACGAGCCGAGTCGTCCGTTCTTTGCGCCATATGACCTCTCAACTCCTCCAGGAAGCTGCTCAAGTGATCCCCAATCAGCAGTTGCTGATCAATGTCGTTTCCCGCCGCGTCCGTCAGTTGGGGTTGGGTCATCGTCCACTCGTCGAAGCCACGCCGCGTTCTTCGCTCACCGATATCGCTCTGCGGGAGATCATCGCGGGCAAGCTGACTTATGAGCTCACGCCAGAAGCGAAACCTGAGGACGGATCGTAGTCCGCGAGTTTGACGAGTGATTCGGGGGAAACAGCCAGCCCCTCGTCTCTACGCAGAAGAATTCTTCCCGCTAATGTTGAGAAGCTAGCGGCTTCTCCCATCACATGGCGTCTGAATCCATCCTGAACCGGAAGGCGCTCCGCGATTTTCACGTTCTTGAGCGCTACGAAGCGGGCATCGAGCTGAAGGGCAGCGAAGTGAAATCGATCCGTGCAGGCAAGGCGAACATCAGCGACGCTTTCGCGAAGATCGAGAAAGGCCAGGCGTTTCTGTACAACGCGGACATTCAGCCGTACGAACGCGCGAGCCACGAAATTCCCCCAGCGAAGCGCGTCCGCCGTCTGCTACTGCATCGCCAGGAAATCGACAAACTTTATGGCGAGACGGCAGTGGCGGGGCGAACGCTGGTGCTTCTGAAGATTTACTGGAAGAGCGGCAAGCTAAAGGCGGAGATCGGCGTCGCGCAGGGGAAGGTGGCGCACGATAAACGCGCAGATTTGAAGAAGCGCGCGACCGATCGCGAAACGGAGCGCGAGGTGGCGCGTTTCAATCGGCGGCACAATTAGTTCTCCTATTTCGTGCTCGTGCTCGAGCTTGTAATAGTTCTTCTAGAACGCTCCAAAGCACCGGGAAAAGTGCGAGGTCTCGCGTTTAGATCGGCGGCGAGCTAAAGAGTGCGTCTTGGTCTGGGAGCGCACCCGCCTTCGCGTGCTGACGCCGGCGCCCTCGCCGGCGTGAACTGTTCTGCAGAGCGGACGCGAAGTCCGTTTCGGCGAGGGCGCCAAACCAGCACGCGGGGCGCGCGAGCCC
>JACCTI010000275.1 GCA_013812515.1 Chthoniobacterales bacterium | reverse complement strand
CGATTGTGTGGTGCTGGCTGAAGTCGCGCCCCTCCTATGCGCTTTGGATGACGGGCAATTGGCTGCTCTTCATGAGCACGTCTTTCGTGCTGAGCGTGCCGCGCTATACGCTCATGTTTTTCCCGCTTTTCATTCTTTTCGCGCGCCTCGCGACAGCCCGAGCGTGGATGCAGCGAGTGCTAACAGTGTGGTCGCTTCTGTTCCTCGGCTTCTTCGTCAGCCGGTTTGTGCGCGGGCACTGGGCGTTCTAAATCGAATCCGTGCGGCTGGCAGATCGCTCGTTGGGCGATCTCCTTCCGGTTAAAACAAAGCGACGCGCAAGTCGCCCTTTTTCCTGACGTAAACGATCCGGGAGCATGTTCCGGCCAATTGGCGTCGCGTGGTGGACCTTTCGTCCGCTCGCCAGGCGTCTCTCGGCAGACGCTCTAACGGCGGCGATTGCTCAGCATTTTCGCAGCAGCCATGGAGAGCGCTCCTACCACGATGGGATTGCCCAGCGCCTTCAGGAACCACGGCTTCTCCTGCACCGTCTGGCGCAATGCTTCCGGGTTCTCTTTGCGCGCGTAATTCATCAGCTTCGCGGCATCGTCTTCACTCATATTTTTCGGGTCGGTCGAACCCAGGCCCAGCATCTTGGCCAATCCACCTAACCCGCCGGCGCCTGCCATGCCACCGAGTGCGCCGCCCAGATTTCCTAGGCCGCCCATTCCACCACCGCCACTCATTCCGCCGGCGGCGCCGCCTCCGAGCGCGCTGAGCAGTCCGCCGAGAAGTCCTTCGCGTTCCTGCGTCGGCGCTTGCGCCACTGCATTACGCGCCGCCTGACGAAACTGATCATCGGGAAGTTTTCCGAGATACTGCGTAGCACCCTCATGATACGCCTCGTTATCGAAATCCCGATCGTTCTCGTGTGTCGAAATAAAGCGATCGTGATATTGCTGAGCGTCGCGATCATCGACAGTTCCGCCGCCGCCGAAGCGGCTCATGAAATCATCTACAGTTCCTGGCATATGTATTTGGTCCGGTTTGGGTTTACCTCTCCTGCGCACGCGCAGGGCTGTTATTCTGCGGTGTAAGACATGTCGCGCGACCGGGCATTCAGGCGCGCCGTGCCGATTTTTCGTGGTGGTTCGGAAGGCGTGTAGGCAATGACAGTCAAATCCTGGCCCGGGAATTCGCGCGCCATTTCGGTCAAGATGGTGCGCATCAAGGCGGGGATCTTGTCCATCTCGACGCCACGATCGAGAATCAGGCCAAGCTCGTTCTGCTCATTCAGCAAGGCGCGATCGATCGTCCGCTCTTGCGGGTCCGCCGCCCGGATTCGATTCAGGAAATCCGCCTGACGCTGCCGCAGCTCTCTCCCGCTCCCAGACATTGCGTTGCTTGTCGGAGTGGAAGGTGCGCTCGTTGTCGTCGTCGATGTCGGCGCCACGTCGCAACCGGTGAGCAGCGCTAATGCGATGCAACCCACGCTCGTGCTCCGAAATGGGTTTCCTGCGATCAAGGTTTCGTTCGTTGTTCTGGCGCCGCTTCGCCGCGCCAGACGCTTGTGGAGCTAATCGAGCAGGTTCTGAGGGACTTTGCCGCCGTTCTCGGCCAACTTTTTTACGACCGCTTTGTGCAGCCAGAGGTTCATGGTCGCCGAATCGTTCTTGTCGCCGGTGTAACCAAGCTCAGTCGCCAGTTCCTTGCGTGCGTTAAGGCTGCTGTCCATCCCAACGAGCTTCATGAGATCGACGATCGATTTTTTCCAATCCAGATGCTCGGAATTTTTTGCAGCCATTTGCGTGAGGACTGCATCAACGTCGACCGAGGCGGGCGCCGCGGCGCCAGCACCACCACTGGCAGCCGGAGCAGCCGCTGCAGCTGCTGAGCCAGAAGACATCGGAGGCATGGAAGTCGCGCCGCGACCGGAGGCGCCGGGCGAAGCAGGAGCGGTGGCCGTGCCCGCCGGAGCCGCAGTCGTCCCCGCCTGAGCGGGAGCGTGGCCAAAGATTTTCGACATCAAAGTGTTGAATAGTTTCATGTGAAACTGAATCGGTGCGAGGAGCCGTGTGGGACGTAGATAATTCCACTCCGGCCGAGATGATTCCTCGCGCGCGAATCAGGTATAGAAGAAGCGCGTGAGATGAAAAAAGACGGGAGCGGCGAAGCAGAGGGAATCGATCCGGTCCATCATACCGCCGTGGCCGGGTAGAAGCTCGCCGTAGTCTTTCACACCGCGATCGCGCTTGATGGCCGACATCGTGAGGCCGCCGCAAAATCCCATCAGCGTAATGGCCAGCGCCATGCCGAAGGCAGCGAGAGGAGAAAAGGGAGTGACCCACCAGAGCCCCGCACCCACCATGCTCGCCGCGATTGTCCCGCCGAGAAAACCTTCCAATGTTTTATTCGGGCTGATCGTCGCCGCGACCGGCCGATGGCCAAAGAGTTTGCCGAAGACGTATTGCAGCACGTCGCTCAACTGCACGACACAGGCGAAGAAGAAGAGCAGTTTCGCATTCTGCCGCTCGTAGCCGGGGATCTGCAAGACGAGCAACGCCGGTGCGTAGCTTACGAAGTAGACGCACACCATCAGGCCCCATTGAACCTTCGCGGTGCGCTCGAGAAAACGCTCGGTGTCACGGCCAGCGCCGTGCGAATCGGAATAAAGAGGAATGCGTAGACCGGAATGAAAATGCTGAACATCCCATACCATTGCCGGCCGATGAGGATGTACTGAATCGGAAGCAGGATGAAAAATGACCAAAAGAGCGCGCGATGATCACCGCGCTTCGATGGAGTCAGCGTGATGAATTCCCGCAGGGCCAGAAACGACATGAACGCAAAGAGTACCGTCGTCCCGATGGGGCCGACCAAGAGCGCGACGGCGAAGACCACCACCATTACCCACCACGCGTTGATCCGTGCGTTGAGGTTCGCGATCACTTTCTCCGCGCTCTCGTGGCGGGCCCGCGCCCGCAGAATTCGTCCGATGATCGTCGCAATCAGGAGCAGGGCGACGACGCCTCCGATGAGCCAGCGCGTTTGCGGATCGCTCATGCGAGGGGCGCGAGCTGAAGCATGCCAAGCCGCGCGCGCTCGAGAAATGCGCTCTTCTCTTCACCCTCTTGCAGCGAGAGCGGAGCGCCGAACCGCACCGAGCAGAGGATCGGAATCGGGAGCACCTCACCTTTCGGGAGGACGCGGTTCAGGTTCTCGATAAAGACGGGCACGAACTCGAGACCGCTCCGCGCGCGCGCCAGATGATAGATGCCGCTTTTGAATTCTCCCGGCCTGCCATCGGTGCGGCCGCCTTCGGGAAAGATGATGAGCGAGCAGCCTTCCTCCAGAGCACTTAGCATGGGCTCAAGTGGATTGTTCGAACGCGTCACGCGTTTCCGTTCGATCAGGACCGCGCGGAAAACTTTGCCCGCGAGCAGCAGGCGCACGGGTCCTTTCGTCCAGTAATCATGCGCCGCGACTGGCCGGGTTTTTGCGCGCACGATTGCGGGCAGCGCGGCCCAGAGCATGACGAAGTCCAGATTGCTGGTGTGATTTGCGAAAAACACGCGCTGTTTGTCGACGGGCTCGCAGCCAATCCAGCGAGACTTCGCTCCGGTGAGCAGGCGCACGGCGGACGCTGCGCAGTGGCCGATCATCGCGCGTTTAAAAGCTGCACGATGCGTTTTGTGCGCCGTCCCGCCGTGAACAAGCTGCCGCCAAAGATAATCGCGAGCGCGAGCAGCATGAAACGGTGTTCGAAGCGCAAGCTCGCCTCGGCGGCAGAGAGAATGCAGGCAAAGGTGAGCGTCGCCATTCGTTGCTGCTTCGCCATCGGTCCGCAGAAATCCTGCGGCAAACCAGCCGAGCCGCCGAACCCGCGCACGTAAGCCGTGAGCACCGCGGCGATCGCACACAGAAAACCCAGCTCGATCGCATTTTCGCAATGCCAGCGAACAGAATATCCCGCCGCCACCAGGAGCAGCACATCGGCAATGCGATCCGGAAACTCATTGAAAATTTCGCCGGTTTTTGTCTTGAGCCCGCCCTCTACTGCCATCAGTCCATCGAGTAAATTACAGAGGAGCCGAAGCTGAATACAAACCGCCGCGGAAAGGAAGAGCAGCGTCCGCGCAGTCGGCGCACGCTCCGCGCCCGCGAAGAAACAGGTGGCGCCGATCGCGCTGATCACGAGACTCGCGGCGGAGATCTGATTCGGCGTGAGCCCGAAACGCACGAGACGGAAGGCAAGCTGCCGTGGCCAGTTTTTCGCGCGCGTTTTCAGCGGCCGGCGCGAGAACTCGGATTGCACGCGCCGATTTAACAGAAGCGGTTTGCGCCGCGCTACTGTAAAGCTCTGCCAAACGAGAGAGCCATGCGCCCTTGCGGCCGCGCGAACTCACATCGTATCGTCAAGAGCGCACCGACGTATCTCATGCCGAGTATCACGGAAAAACGAGAGACGTTTCGCTCTTTGCATGAAAGCGGATGCTTCGCGCTGCCAAACCCGTGGGACATTGGATCGGCGCGTTATCTCCAGCATCTTTGTTTCAAAGCGCTCGCCACGACCTCGGCCGGTTTCGCTTTCTCGCACGGATTGCCGGATTACGCCGTTCCGCGCGACATGATGCTCGAGCACATTCGAGAATTGGTCGAAGCGAGCGACCTGCCGGTGAACGCTGATTTCGAGAATGGTTACGCCGATGATCTCGACAGCCTCGCCGAAAACGTCCGGCTTTGTGTTGCAACCGGAGTTGCAGGGCTCTCGATCGAAGATTCCACCGGAGATAAGGAGAGGCCGCTTTACGAGATC
>JACCTI010000273.1 GCA_013812515.1 Chthoniobacterales bacterium | reverse complement strand
CGAAGGCATCCGACAGTCGCGCAACTCGTATGAATCCCAACACAGTTTCCGCACCTCCATTGTCTGAGCAGCGGCCGTGGTATCGCCCGTCACTCACGACCCAGATCATGATCGGACTCGTGCTCGGCGGGTTCATCGGCTGGCTCCAGCCGGAGTGGGGGAACAAGGTTTACTTCCTCCGGGATATTTTCCTGAACCTGATCAAGTCGATCATCGGCCCGCTCGTCTTCTCCACGCTCGTCGTCGGGATCGCGGGGGGCGGGGACCTGAAGAGGGTAGGCCGCATGGGCGTGAAGGCGCTGATCTACTTCGAGATCGTCACGACGGCGGCGCTCGCGATCGGTTTGATCGTGGTGAATATCACGAAACCCGGCGTGGGGGTCGTGCTCGCGCCGGCCAGCAACGAGATCGTGCAGAAGATCGGGGAGACGCACCCGAAGACGCTCGTCGAGACGCTCGTTTACACATTTCCATCCAGCGTTGTCGATGCGCTCGCGCGCGGCGAGGTGCTGCAAATCGTGGCGTTCGCGGTGCTCTTCGGGATGGCGGTCTCGTCGGTGGGCGAAGTGGGGAAGCCGATCCTGCGCGGGATGGAAAGTCTTTCGAAGGTGATGTTCAAGTTCACGAACTACGTGATGATGTTCGCGCCAATTGGCGTGGGCGCGGCAATGGCGCACACCATCGGCACGCAAGGTCTCGGCGTGTTGCTGAATCTGGGGAATCTGATTCTCACGCTCTACCTTGGATTGTTCCTGTTCATCATCCTGATTTTTGGATCCGTCATGCTCATCGCGCGCGTTCCGATTCGGCAATTCGCGCGCGCCGTGCGGGAGCCCGCCACGATTGCGTTTGCTACGACAAGCAGCGAATCGGCGTTGCCGAAAGCGATGCAGGCGATGGAGCGGATGGGCGTGCCGAAACGGATTGTCGGGTTCGTCATGCCGACCGGTTACTCGTTCAATCTCGATGGCTCCACGCTGCACCTGGCCACGGCCTCCATCTTCGTAGCCCAGGCGGCAGAAGCGACCACGGGTCAACACATGGACCTCGCTCATCAGATCACGATGATGCTGGCGCTGATTGTTACCTCGAAAGGGGTTGCGGCGGTGCCGCGTTCTTCCGCGGTCGTGTTGTTGGCGACGTTGAATAGCTTCCTGCCGGCTGGGCTGGGGCCGATCGGCGTCGCCGTTATTTTCGGTGTCGATGAGCTAATGGATATGGGCCGCTCGGCCGTGAACCTGATGGGCAATTGTCTCGCCACGATCGTCATCGCGCGGTGGGAAGGGGAGTTCGACGACAAACGCGCACGGCTCTTCGGCACGCCGGAGGAAGCGAAGCTGGACGTCGAGTCCGGCGAACCGGCCTTCGCGGAAGCGGTGCGGCAGGATTAGGTGGTTAATCATCGCAATTGCCGAAAGGTTCAGCGGAGTTGTAGCCGGGGGCGCAAACCCGGCCGTTCAGCAGGCGGGGTTGCGCGCTGCCGGGGTCAACGCCCCCGGCTACAACTGTTGGATCGCGCTGAAGTGCTCGTTAGGCGAAGGATCGTAGCCTAACGAGTCCTGATTCCTTCCGCGACGTTCACGCGGAAACTCTGCTTCACCTTCGTTTTGCCGAAGGTCATTTCCGCCGTGTAATCACCACTCGGCACAAGCCGCTTTGGATCGACCCCGCCATATTGCGTCAGCACGTCCTTCGTCGGCAAAAGGTCCCAATTGAGCCGCGTCAATCCTTGTGTGGCGATGGATTTCAGATTCGCGACCGGACTGCCCGCGGCGTTCGCAATCGCAATCTTCAATTCGTCGCCCGTGAACTCTTTCACCCACACGGTAAAGATGGCGCCTTCCGGTGGATTCTTCCCTCGGAACTCGGCCTTACCCGCCCATTCCACCCACCCAGGCAGCTGATAAGTGCCCGTGGCCGGCGCGACCGGAAACAGATACGCAGGTTGCGCGGCCAGATCGGGCGTTAGCTCACGTAAAGGTCGCGTGTCATCGATGATGCCAATGCTGCGCCCGTGAGTGGCGATCACGAGATCATTCGTGCGCGGGTGAATTTGCAGATCATCCACACGCACCGCCGGAACGTCGCCGAGACGCATCCACTTCGCGCCTTGATCGAACGATGCGAACAAACCGAAATGCGTCCCCACGTAGAGCAGATTGGGATTCGCCAGGTCTTCGCGGATCACTTCCACCGGCGCGTAAAAGGGAATGCCATCGCCGACGACGCTCTGCCAGGTCGCGCCGCCATCCGCCGTGCGGACGATCATCGGGTGGTCATCGCCATTGCGATAAGCATTACAAGCAACATACGCGACCTTCGGATCCTGATGCCCCGCCTCGATCCGCACGACCCATTGTCCGCGCATGCCTTCGGGAAGGTTCTGAGTCAGCTCCGTCCACTTCGCCCCTTCATTCTCTGTCACCCAGAGCCGACCATCGTCCGTTCCCGCCCAGAGCAAACCGGGTTTCACCGCCGACTCGGCTAACGAGTAAACGACACCGTAGTTTTCCGCGCCGCTTCCCGTCGCGTTTGTCTTCGCTGGATCGTTGCGCGTGAGATCGGGGCTGATGACGCTGTAATTCTCGGCGCGATCGGTGAGCCGGAAAACGCGGTTACCAGCGAGATAGAGCACACCGGGCTTGTGCTTGCTCGGAATGAGCGGCGAGTTCCAGTGGAAGCGGTAAGCCTGCTGACCTTCCGCTGGTTCCGGGCGCAGCTGCCGCAGTTCGCCCGTGCGAATATTCATGCGATGGACGGAACCTTCCTGACTCTCGGCGTAGAAAGTATCGCGATCGGTGGAATCGAAGACGACGTAGAAGCCGTCGCCGCCTCCGAGGTTCGTCCAATCGGAATTGCGGATGCCGTCTTTGCTCTGAACGCCACTTGGGCCCACCCAATTGCAGTTGTCCTGCAACCCCCCCGCGATGCGGTAGTACGGTTGCGTATCATCGAGCGAAATGCGGTAGAATTCACCGGCGGGAATGTTCGCGAGATGGTCCCAGCCTTTCCCCGCCGCGTAACTTTGATAGACCCCGCCGTCGGTGCCTAACAAAAGACGCTGCGACACCGGCGGCTTCGGTGGCTTGTCCTTCTCTTCTGGCTTCGCCGGTTTCGGAGCGGGGGCGCTCCCACTTTGAATGGCGAGGGCGTGGCAATCCGGATGAATCTTCTCGGTCAGATCTTCCCGAAAATTCTTCCCGCCATCATCCGAAACGAGGAGCGCGTAACCCAGCACGTAAACCCGCTGATCGTTCGCCGGGTCGACGCGAATTTGGCTAAAGTAAAACGGCCGCGGATTGATGTCGCTCATGCGCGCCCAAATTTCTCCGCCATCCTCCGAGCGAAAGACGCCGCCGCGTTTGCTGTGGATGTCGCGGATGTCCGTCGCGCCGCCTTCATCACTCTGCAAGACGGCCATCACGACACTCGGTTTGCTGGCCGCGACGCTGAGTCCAATGCGACCGGTTTGCGTGGGCAGACCACCGCTCAGTTTCTTCCAAGCCGCACCCCCGTTCGTGCTCCTGAAAATGCCACCAACGTCCTCGCCTTCCGTGGCGGCGACGCCATAGGTGAAGCTCCATGGCGTGCGCTGGCGTGCATAAAGCGCCGCATACACGATCTCCGGATTGGTCGGATCAAACACGACATCGCTGCATCCCGTGCGAGCGCCCGATGCGCCCGCCGCTTGCAGAACGGCCTTCCAGGTTTTGCCGCC
The DNA here is from genome assembly GCA_013812515.1 of Chthoniobacterales bacterium. Lineage (GTDB taxonomy): Bacteria > Verrucomicrobiota > Verrucomicrobiia > Chthoniobacterales > UBA10450 > JACCTI01. The sequence continues at coordinate 18 of JACCTI010000273.1, read as the reverse complement.
GTCAGTCGTTTTGAAGAG
>JACCTI010000350.1 GCA_013812515.1 Chthoniobacterales bacterium | reverse complement strand
GCGACGAGGTAGTTGCCGGATTTAAGTTTGTCCTCGTAGCGTTTCGCTTCGATCTCGGGAATTCCCATTCCGATCAAGCCGCCCACCACGCCGCCGGTGGTGGCACCGATTGCCGCGCCGCTGAGGGCTGCCATGATGGGACCCGCAGCGATGAATGGGCCGACACCTGGTATAGCGAGAGCTCCGATGCCAGCGAGGAGGCCGAGCACGCCGCCCGTGGCACCGCCTGTCGCTGCGCCAGTGGTGGCGCCTTCCGGCGCTTTGGTGGCTTTGACATGACCGATGTCATGCGCGCCTTCAGTGTCTGGCAGCAGGACCGAGATCTCCGGAGCAGGGAAACCGGAGGTCTGGAGACGCTCCACGATCTGCTCCGCTTGGGAATGAGACTTGGCAATACAGAGGACTGATGTTTCTGACATAATATTAGTGAGTTTCTATTGTGGGTTGGGTTAGTTAATTCGATTCTTTGACTTCGAGCTGGTTATCGATCGTTGCCTTGCCAGCTTCTTTCTTTGCCAGCTCACCGATCTTCGTCTTCTCCGCGGCCGTCTTGACCGGGCCGCGCAGGGTTACTTTTCCATCAGCGGTGATGATTTTCACATTCGTGGCTGTCATCGTGAGCGAGTCCTCCGCGACGATTGCGCGGCGGATCGCGGCGGTGATTTTGATGTCTTCAGGGCTGTTCGATTGATCGCCCGAAGTTTTGGTGTCGCCCGAGGCGTCACGCTCGTTTTTGGCGGTGTTGTCGGCCGCCGGTTTGCCGGATGCCTTCTCTTCTTGCGCGTAGGCGGACAAGGTGAGGGCGGAGATGCAGAGTAAGGATAAAGTGATTCGTTTCATATTTTAGCGCCGCCGCATGGCGGCACTGTGGAAACGAAGTTGGCCCCTTCTTCGGCCCCCATTGCCCTGTGAAATGCCGAAATATTCACACTGCTATCACGCGAGCATCACAACACCAGGACGCCGGGGAGTCCAGGAGGTTCGCTTTCTCAGTCTAAACGGACCCAAACAATTTGCGGCCAGTCGCGCGACGGGGCACGTTGCTGCAATATGAAACTCAATAAACTACGTGCTTAGCGGCTTTATGCGTCGCGATTTTCGTTTCGCCGGTCCTGGCATTGGCGCAGAGCTCCCCCGGCGGAACCACTCCCCCCATGACGACCACAGCGGACGATCGCGGCGACCGTGATCAAGATCATGATTATGGCTGGATTGGCCTCCTTGGCTTGGCGGGTCTTGGTGGTCTCTTGCGCAAGAGACACGATGACCGTCACGATACGACGGGCGGGCGCACGGACGTTCGGCGCTAGCGCCGCCGCTGCCTATCGATCAGAGACGCGATCCGAGATCATGTCGCAGCCGAGCGGCTCCGGATGGATGTGCCGCCGCCGCCACCGAATAAAGGCCGCGCGAACAGAAGTGCTGGTGGTTTGTCGTTTCATCGTGTCGAAGCCTTCGACGTGTGGCGGCATCTCAGCCGCAGCGAGGCTGGGCAGATGCGCACGCACAAGGGATCGCCTTATGATGAGGGTCAGAAGCGCGATGCGAAAAGGGAGGCGAAGTCATTGCGAGAGGAGTGGATTGCACATTATACGGAGGGACAATCCGGCGCGCCACGAGGGAAGCGTTAGCCGTTGCCGTCAGGTTGCCGTTTAGAGCGTCGTTTCGGCGATTTCACGCCACTCGCGCGCGCGATGCGTCACGCTTGTCTGGCACGCGCCACCCGTGCCTAGCTCCGCACCATATTACCGCCTGCGACTGCAGCGTCAGCGGCAGAAGCGTACGGGGTGCTCGGCGCGCGCCTCTCACACAAGAAGAACTTGCCTGCGACTTCGATCCCAAGGGGCGCTTTGCGTAACTCATGAAGGATGTAAGCGCAGCTGGCGGATCCAAAGGCAGCTATTCCCAGTAGCAATGTCATATCTTTCATAAAGCACAAACTGTGCCGGATTGGTAACTGCGAACAGGCGTATGCTCGACCTTCATCAGTCGATAGCTAATAAAAGGTCTTTCTGCCTGCG
>JACCTI010000214.1 GCA_013812515.1 Chthoniobacterales bacterium | reverse complement strand
TGATTTTCTTGGAAAGATCGCCATTGGCGACGGCTGTCGTGACGAGCGCGATGTTGCGCACCTGCGCTGTCAAGTTACCGGCCATGAAATTCACCGAGTCAGTCAGATCCTTCCAAGTGCCGGAAACTCCACGCACTTCTGCCTGCCCACCGAGGATTCCTTCGGAGCCCACCTCACGCGCCACGCGCGTCACTTCCGAGGCAAACGACCCGAGCCGATCAACCAACGTGTTGATCGTGTTCTTCATCTCGAGGATCTCGCCGCGCACGTCCACGGTGATCTTGCGCGAGAGATCGCCATTCGCGATCGCGGTGGTGACCTCCGCGATGTTGCGAACCTGGCCGGTTAAATTACCCGCCATCATGTTCACATTATCGGTCAGATCCTTCCACGTGCCGGCCACGCCTTGCACATCCGCCTGGCCGCCGAGTTTCCCTTCCGACCCGACCTCGCGCGCAACGCGCGTGACTTCCGCAGCGAAGGAACGGAGCTGATCGACCATCGTGTTGATCGTGTCCTTCAGCTCCAGGATCTCGCCGCGCACATCCACGGTGATCTTCTTCGACAAGTCACCATTCGCGACCGCGGTCGTGACATCGGCGATGTTGCGGACCTGACCGGTCAGATTGCCGGCCATTGAATTCACCGAATCAGTCAAATCCTTCCACGTGCCGGCCACGCCCTTCACGTCCGCTTGCCCGCCGAGCTTTCCTTCCGTTCCCACTTCGCGGGCCACGCGCGTCACTTCGGATGCAAATGAACTCAGCTGATCGACCATCGTGTTGATGGTGTTCTTCAACTCCAGAATCTCGCCCTTTACATTCACGGTGATCTTCTTCGAAAGATCGCCCGTCGCTACCGCTGTCGTGACCTCTGCGATATTCCGGACCTGCCCAGTGAGATTACGGGCCATGAAATTCACGGAATCGGTCAGATCCTTCCACGTACCGGAGACACCCTCGACGCGCGCCTGACCGCCCAGGATTCCCTCGGACCCGACCTCGCGCGCCACGCGCGTCACCTCCGATGCGAACGAGCGCAACTGATCCACCATGACGTTGACCGTGTCTTTCAGCTCCAGGAACTCGCCTTTCACGTCGACGGTAATCTTCTTGGTCAAATCGCCGTTCGCGACCGCCGTTGTCACGGTGGCAATGTTACGCACCTGGGCCGTCAAATTTCCCGCCATCAGGTTTACGTTTTCAGTGAGATCCTTCCATGTGCCGGCAACGCCTTTCACCTTGGCCTGGCCGCCGAGCTTGCCTTCCGTTCCGACCTCCCGAGCGACGCGAGTCACCTCGGAAGCGAACGCCCCGAGCTGATCCACCATCGTATTCACGGTTTTCGCAGTGCGCAAAAACTCGCCCTCCAGCGCGCGCCCTTCGATCTCGGTTGCCATTGTCTTGGAGAGATCCCCCTTCGCGACCGCCCCGATCACCCGAGCCATTTCGCTCGTGGGGTTAACCAGATCACCGATCAGCACATTCACCGACCCGATGCACTCCGCCCAGCAATCCGAGACATCCCCGATCGAGGCGCGCTGCGAGATACGTCCCTCTTTACCAACAACTCGACTGATGCGTTCCAGCTCGAGGGCCATCCGCTGGTTCATGGCGATGACATCGTTGAAGGTATCGGCAACCTTTCCGGCGACGCCGGTCCAATTATCCGGCAATCGCGCCGTGAAGTCGCCGCGCTTGAAAGCGGCCAGAGCCGAGAGGAGCTGCTTCAGGTCAACGCTGTCGCCATTCAAGCGAGAACCGTTTTCAGAAAGTGCGACGGACGCGGTGGATCGTCTTTTCATCGGAAGGAGAGGATGGCGGGTTCGTCTGGAGGCGGAAAGTGACGCTCGCAGCGAAGTAGAGTTTCGTCGTTCAAGGCGTGTTGGGATGTGTTCTGCCGATCGCTTCGAGGCGATTTCCCTCGAAACGTGCAACGGAAAACCTTGCAGGATAGTCCCTGCACGCAAGATGTGTTCCGCCGCAGCGGCTGAAATCCGATTCAGTCCGCGCCGAAGAACGCGCAGCGGCCTTCGAAACCCTTCAGCTCGTGTTCTCCGAGAGGCCGCGCGGACACGAGACCGCCCAGCTGCGCACGGGCCGTGTCGCTGAGCCCGCGGCTTTCGCCTAAATCCCGCCCGAGATTCTCTAATCGAAAGACCATGTTTACCTCCTTGCCCATCAAGCTCTCCTCCCCCATCGCCGCGATGCCACCGATCGCAACCGATCCGAAGTGCAGCACGATCCGGAAATCAGGCGCGTTTCGGCTCTGCAGTTCCTTCAAGGCAGAGAGCGCGGAGGCGATTTCCTCCGGGTTTGTGTTCTCCTCCCGCCAATAAGCCAGAAAGCCGTCGCCGAGGTATTTGTTTATCAGCCCGTCATGGTTTTCGATGATCTCCTTGCAGGCCGAAATCCAGGAGCCGAGGAGCGCCTCCAGGCCCTCGGTCTCCAGGGTGCGGCTCAGCGGAGTGAAGTTGTGAATGTCCGCGACGAGTAGCCAGCAAGGGAGGCTCTCGACTTGATGCAAGGTGCGTTGCGTGACGAGCGTGCGGTATTCGTCAGAAATTTCCTCGGTCTGATGAAACTCGAGATTGTAATCACCGACCGTGATGTGATCGCCATCCGTCAATCGGACCGGGTGTTGAATGCGCCGCTTGTTTAAGAACGTGCCGTTGCTGCTGCCGAAATCGATCAACCAAAACTCGCCAATATTCTGCAAGTGAACCAAGGCGTGACGCCGTGAAACCTTGGACGATTGCAGAACGATAGTATTTGTGGCGGTGCGGCCAAGCGAGCAACCGCCGTGGATGCGATGATGTTTGCCATCATCCGTTTGCAGCCAGGCGCCCGGTTCTTCCACTTCGCTCACGGAGAAGGTCGTATCAGGAAACGAGCGCGGAGGCAAAGCCCGAGCTGACGGAAGACAGGCATCTTGTCCGAATCGGCCGACGGGCTTCC
>JACCTI010000199.1 GCA_013812515.1 Chthoniobacterales bacterium | reverse complement strand
GGGAACGAAGGCAAAGCTCGCCCGATCCCGAAGCAGATCAGATAAGCAAACGTCAGGCCGATGAGTCCGCCGAGCAGACAGAGCGCCGTCGATTCGATCAGAAACTGGAGCAAGATCGTCCGGCGGCGCGCGCCAAGTGCCTTGCGCGTGCCGATCTCTTTCGTCCGCTCCTTCACGCTAACGAAAGTGATGTTCATGATCCCAATCGCGCCGACGAAGAGCGACAGGCCAGTGATGAACAATCCGGCGATCGCGATCGAATTCTTCACCGGATCGAGCGTGCTCTTGAACGCCTGTTGCTCGTTGATGTTGAAATCGTCTTTTTTCTCGGGCGGAAGAGCCCGCACGCGCCGCATCAAACCTGTCAGCTCGCTCTTCGCCTCCGCGAGCTTCGTCTTGTCCTTCATCTTCACACGCACATCCGACTCGCTCTTGGCGCTGAAGAATCTCTTAAAAGTTGGGAGTGGCACGATGACGATCGAGTCGAGGCTGAACAAGCCGAGGAACGAACCCTGCCGTGCGCCGACGCCGAGCACTTTGAAGCGCTGCCCGTTGATCTGAACGAACTGATCAATCGGACTTCGGGAGGGAAAGAGCGCGTCCGCGACGTCGTAGCCGAGCAGACAAACATTTGCCGCACTTTTTGATTCGGCATCATTGAAGAAGCGGCCCGCGGTGAAATCCACGGTCGAAATCAGCGTGTAATCCGGTGTGGTGCCCTGAATGAAAATGTTGCTCACCTGATTCTCATCGTGCTTCACAGTGCGAGTGATGTTGGCAGTCGGCACGGCGGTGATCAGGTTGGAGTTTGGCGTTGCCGCAATCATGCGGTTCAGCGTATCCGCGTACTCCGTTTTAATTTCCCGACGATCGCGGTAGTTCCACCAATCATTCACCCGTGCCCAGGGATATTGGCTGACGTAGAGCACATCATCTCCGAGAATCGACATGCTCTTGTCAAAGCCCGTCTGAATCCCGCTGATCGCGGTTCCCATCAAGGTCACGGCAACAATGCCAATGATAACGCCCAGCGCCGTGAGCATCGACCGCGTCTTGTTCGCCTGCATCTGCGCGAGCGCAATCTTCCAGCTCTCCGTCAGCTCATAGATGAACCGCTTCATCCTCAGCTGTAAACCAGCGACTCCGTTCCCTGCGGCTCGCCCACCTCGTCGCTTTCGATCAAGCCATCGCGCAAATGCACAATGCGCCGGGCGTGCCGCGCGATGTCGGGCTCGTGTGTGACCAGAATGATCGTGTGGCCGTGCTGATAAAGATTCTCCAGTAGCAGCATGATCTCCTCACCGGTTTTCGAGTCGAGATTGCCGGTGGGCTCATCCGCCAGAATGATCGAGGGATCATTGACCAGAGCGCGCGCGATCGCCACCCGCTGCCGCTGTCCGCCTGATAACTCGTTAGGCTTATGCGTCAGGCGGTCGCCCAGGCCGACATCCCGCAACGCCTGCGCCGCCCGCTCCTCCCGCGTCTCCGGATCGATCCCGGCATAAATCAGCGGCAACTCGACGTTCCGCAGGCTGGTGGAGCGGGGGAGTAGATTGAACGTCTGGAAGACGAACCCAATCTCCCGGTTCCGGATCGCAGCCAGCTCGTCATCGTCCATCGCGGAAACATCTTTGCCATTGAAATGGTAGCGGCCCGAGCTCGGGGTATCGAGGCAGCCGAGCATGTTCATGAGTGTCGATTTGCCGCTCCCGCTTGGGCCCATAATCGCGAGGTACTCATTGGGGTGGATCTGCAATGTCACGCCCCGGAGCGCGTGCACCGTCTCTTGGCCCATCACGTAATGCTTCGTGATGTTCTCGATATCGATGACGATCGGGCCCGGGCCGGAGGCGGCGGAGTGCATCACTTTGATCAGGGGAGTGGAGCTGGTGAATCGTGAAGCGTGAAACGGATCACCGCTTCCATCCACGGATCACCGTTCACCGTTCACGAATCACTTCTTTTCCGGCTTCTCCATCTCTACTTTCGCTCCGTCTTTCAGCTTGCGGCTGATCGCGCTGTAGCTGCCGGAGATCACCTCATCGCCGGGCTGAACGCCGCTCTTGATTTCCATGTAGGTGTCGTCCGCGATCCCGGTTGTCACTTTCACCAGCTCCGCCTTGTTGCCCTTTTTCAGAAAGACAACTTTAACCGTCTTCTCCCGCTCTTCCTTCTCTTCCTTCTTCTTGAGCTTTTCGTTCGTGTATTCGGCGTCGTTATCGCCTTTGTCGCCGGCGCTCTGCTTCAGCCTTTTTCGCTCAATCTCTTCGGGGCTCATGTTGCTGTCCCCGGTGCGAATCGTGACGCTCTGCATCGGAACAGCCACCACATTC
>JACCTI010000188.1 GCA_013812515.1 Chthoniobacterales bacterium | reverse complement strand
AAACGCGCGACGCCGGCCTCAGCCCTTTCTCGACAACGGCAGCGCCGCACAAAGATCTTTGAGCTGCGGAACCTCCTGCACGAGCAGTTCACGCGTCTCGCCAACTCGTTTGCCGGATGGGTGCCGTTGGATCCGATCACCCGGAAGGGGTCCGCCGAACACGAAGACCGAGTCCTTCGCGCGCTTGTCGCGGCAGGCTGCACGTGGAAGCGTCGGACCAGTCTAGATTCTGCAATCTCAACACGGAACACGCCGCTACACCGCTGCTCACAAGACGAAAATTGATTGTTCGTAATTTGGAGAGCCGAATTTATTGCAGAGTCGCCAGGAACTGGTCAGGCTCGGTACGAACCATAAGGACAAGCTCTGCTTTGCATTCTCTCCGACGCTTTTCCTCCACAATATCAGGCATTTTAGTTCGAGCCGTTCGGCTCATGCTCTATTGGATGATAATGGCTGTTACCGAGACGGCATTTGCGGCCTCGGCCGAATCAGCTCCATCTGCAGAGCAAGGCAATGAGCCGACACCTCGCCTTGGAATCAGCGCAAACCCAGGCGCCGTCAATCAGATCACTGGAACAGGACAAGCGGGCGAATGGCTCGGGTTTAAGAAAGATTCGGGCGTTTTCCTGGGTGGTGTATGGGCGGGCGACACAAACCACTTGATCTCGGGCGGCGAACAGCCGCGCGCGTGGAGTCAGAACAGTCTGCTTATCGCCAGCCTCGGCTTGGATGCTGAGAAACTCATCGGTTGGAAGGGCGGAAAATTTGGCGTCGAGTTCTTGCGGTTCGACGGAGAGCCCACGAATCAGCAAGCCGGAAGCGTGCAGGGATACAATTCCCTGCCTGGCGCCGAGCCGTTGAACCGGTCGGAGCTTTATCAGTTATGGTGGCGGCAGGAGCTCTTTGCTGGAAAGCTGATCATCCGCGTCGGAAAAATGGCGCCAACGGCTGATTTTAATAACGTTCTGCGTCCCGTTCCGACGCAGGACCAATCGCAATTCATTCCCTCAGTATCCGGCCTGATCTTCACACCTGTTTTTGTGAATCCCACACTGCTTGGCGTGATGCCCGGTTATTACAACTCTGCCTATGGGGCGACGACCACTTTTGCGCCAACGAACAATTTTTATTTGTCCTATGGTGTGTACGACGGGAACGGCGCCAACGGCACGCAAACCGGCCTGAGAGGCCCGCAATTCAATGGCTATTATTTTAATATCGGGGAGGCAGGCACGGCGTGGGAGATGGGGAGCGACAATCTGCCCGGTTCATTGGGTGTCGGCTTGTGGAAACAATCGGGCCAGTTGCGCACGGGAAATGTGACCGAATCCGGCGCGACCGGTGTCTATATCTTTGGTTCCCAGCGTGTGTGGTTCCGTCATCCTGGAAAGGACAACAGCGGCATTACGAGTTTTTTTCAGTTTGGCGTGAACGACTCCGAAACGCTGCCCGTAAATCAATATTTCGGATCCGGTCTGACGGCGTTTGGGCTTGTGCCGGGAAGATCGCAGGATTCAATGGGCGCAGGCATGGCGTGGTCCCGGCTGAACGGGAATATTTTCCAACGCGGCAGTGAATTGATGTTTCAGGCTTATTATCAAGCTCATCTCTTCGCGGGCACGTATGTCGAACCCGTGATCAGCTGTATCCCGACGCCCGGAGCGAGCCCCGATCTTGGTGCCGCGTGGGCAACCACCTTGCGAGTCACCGTTCTCTTTTGAACAAGGATGGATAGCCCAACGACGTCTTCCAGCGGTTCCGTCAAGCTCGTCAGCGCGATGCGGGTTCGGGAAAACATGAGAGACCAGTTTCTCGAATGGAATGGCCGCGTCGCCGACGCGTTGCTGGCCAGCGCGGGTTTCACAAGCCGCGAAGTGATTCCACCCCAAACCGAGGACATTGAAGAGTGGGTCTTTATCTCGCGCTTTGATTCCATCGAGCATCTCCGCGGATGGCGCGCGAGCGACGCGCGCAACCGTCTTCTTGAGCAAGTGAAACCGTTGCTCGATGGAGAATTCACCGAACTGGTCGGTGACGCCGCAGCGCAATATCATCTGGAAAACAGCGTGACCGAGGTGATTCTCGAGCAGGTTGCTCCGGGGAAAGAGGGAGCCTACCAGGAATGGTCAAATCGCATTCAACAGGCGCAGGCGGCGTCTCCCGGGTATCAGGGCGGGTATTCCCAGCCACCGGAAACCACAGGCGCGGGTTGGATGACGCTGATGCGCTTTTCCGGCATTGACGATCTCAATCGATGGATGAATTCCCCTGCGCGCAAAGCGCTGCTGGAAGAGGCGAAAGATCTCGTCGCCACGTCTTATCAGCACCGCGTTGATACTTCTTTCCCGGGATGGGCTCCGACCGATCCCACGTCCGGACAGACGCCGCCGAATTGGAAAGTCACGATGCTTGTCCTTCTCGGTCTCTATCCCATTGTTTGCGTGGAGATTCTTTTTC
>JACCTI010000187.1 GCA_013812515.1 Chthoniobacterales bacterium | reverse complement strand
TCGCCTATGCCACTGGTCGCGGCTTCCGCAAAGGCGTTAGCGATCTGCGTTTCTACCGCAGCGCCAGTCCTCGCATGGAGCGACTGACGACCAAGTTTGGCCCGCTGTCGATCTTCCTTTCAAAGTACATTTACGGCCTCCGCTGGGCGACCTGTATTTTCTACGGTGTGGGACGCATGCCGTACCTTCGCTTCCTGGTGCTTTCGCTGGCGAGCTGTTTTGTCTGGGTTTTCCTGCTCAGCGGTGCGGGTTATTTCTTTAGCGGCGCCGTCATCGGGCTAATCGGCGATTTTCAAAGGCTGGGCAAAGTACTGCTGGTGATAGTTGTTCTGGGGATTATCGGCTTTTATCTTGCCGAGCGTTTTTGGTTATCGAAGAAGGTCGAAGAGGTTAGTCCGGAGCGCTTGCAAGAGCTTGAACATGTGGCCCAGGGGAAACTGCATGACTTGAAGCAGGAATTTCAAGAACACATTCCCTTCACGCAAACCCGTCGCGACGAACAGAAAAAACGGGTGGCAAACAAGCGTGAGGAGGCGGACGGCGACTAGCAGGCTGCTGAAAAACCGTTGTTTGGGACTAGTTTCGTTTTCACTGTCGTCACTTTTCTGGGCGATTAGGTTCTAGCTGCGAAGTTTCATGACTATGCGATGCGCTTTTGATTCATTTTTGTTTCGCGGTACTCGTTTTTCGCGCCAGCAGGCACCCTACTCCCTACACCGGCACCAGCTTTCTCATTCTCACCAGGTTGTAAGCGGCCGTCGCGAAGATGAAGATCCAGTTCACGCGCGCGGTGCCGCGGTGGCGCAGCTTGCGCAACAGCCCGACCGTCTTCAGCCAACCGAAGATCTCTTCGATCCGTTTGCGTTTCTGCTGGCTGACTTGATAGCCAGCATGGCGCGTCGTGCGTCCATCGATGGCCGACTTGCGGTTGGTGTTGTTCTGGGCCACGTGCGGGGTCACCTGCAGGTCGCGCAACTCTGCCACGAAGTCATGAGTGTCATAGTTCTTGTCGCCGCCCAGCGTGACTCTGCCCTTGCCGCTGATCGCTTCCGCGAAGGCCGCGCCCGCCTCGCGCTCGGCCCTGCCCGTCGCCGGCGTGACACAAGCGGAGACCGCCAAACCGTTGCGATTCTCCATCAGCAGATGGCCGGCGTAGCCCAGCTTCGCCTCTTTGCCTTTCCCCTTCCGACACAACCTGGCTTCCGGATCGCTAGCAGATTGATGCGTTTGGTTCGAGCGCTTCTGACCGTGAAAGTTCACTGTCGGATTACCGGGATCATCCGCGGGCGGCTCGTCTTGCTCATCCTTCGCCTTGAAACTCTTCAGACTGGCCGCCGCTTCCAGCAAGGTGCCGTCCACCGTGAAGTGCTCGTCGCTGAGCAGTTCATACCCGCGCGCCTGCTCCAACACCCCGGCAAAGAATTGCTCGGCGATCTCCCCGCGCAACAGCCGCTCGCGGTTCTTCGTGAACGTCGTCGGGTCCCACACGCGGTCGTCCATGTTCAGGCCTACGAACCAGCGAAAGAGCATGTTGTAGTCCAGCTCCTCCATCAACAACCGTTCGCTGCGCACGCTGTAGAGCACTTGCAGCAACAACCCCCGCAACAACTTCTCCGGCGCGATCGAAGGCCGCCCCTGCCGCGCGTAAAGCTTATCGAACTGCGGCGACAGCTGCCCAAACACGGCATCCGAGATCTTGCGGATCGCTCGCAACGGATGATCCTGTGGCACTCGTTGCTCTGGAGAGAGGTAACTGTACATTCCCGCTTGCTGCAAATCGTCTCCGCGCATCTGTTTTCGTTCTCCTTCTTGCGAGCTTGTATTACTCGCTACTATTACGTTGGACCATGCGCAAAAGTTACTTTTTCAGCAGCCTGCTAGGCCGGCCGCCGGTCAATGATTGGTTCTCTGCAGCTAGCCACTCAAGGTTGCCGAAGCGGCTCAACTAACGTGGCCACTCCCATCCGGAGTCGCTCAACTCACCAAAGATCGCTCACTCATTCCCGGGCAGCCAGTTCACTTAACACCCCGAAGCTGCTCAACCTTGACTCTCACTCCTCTTTATTGACCGTTTTTTGCTTTCCTTAAGCGCGACTTCAATAGTCCTTTTCGTGGTCAGACTAAGCTGCCAACCATGGTTCTATTTGAGACTCCAGCCCGCAGGGCTGGGCC
>JACCTI010000186.1 GCA_013812515.1 Chthoniobacterales bacterium | reverse complement strand
CGGTGGCTATAGGCTGGCAATCCGAGGCGCTTGCACGCGGCGGAAATCGCCTTCTTTGCGTTGGAGATGTCGAATACTCTGTCGCCTTTCCGCTCTGCATACCTTCGCTGGAGCACCGGTCGGAGTTGCGGGTAGAGCGGGATTGCGAAACCGGATTTCGTCTTGTGCCGAAACGTGATGATCCGTTCACGTTCCCAATCAACGTCAGACCAGCGGAGAGCGGTGGCTTCCGCCTGCCCTAGTCCGGCGTGCCCAAGGAATTCCACAAAGTCGGCGCTTTCGCCTGCATCCGCGTTGAACTTTTGCGAGCGGATGTCCGCGACGATCATTTTGAAGTCTTCAAATCGCGGTGTCGTCCGAATTGGTTTGTCGAGTTTCATCGCTTCGACTTTCGCAGCGGGCGAACTAGCCATGACGCCGTCGTCTACGGCCATTTGCAGAACATCTTTTAGGCAGGCGAGGTGAAGGTTGCGCGAGACCGCGCCGAAGTTGTAACGCGAAAGCCACAGCCTGACGTCGCTCGGCTTGATCTTCGCAACTTGCGTTTGTGAACCACTCGGCCACTGCGTTTTCAGCCGGCCCAAAATCAGCGTCTTACGCTCGATGGTCTTCGGCTTCTGATGCTGGATCGTCTTGCGGTATGTCTCGCAAATCTCGCGCAGCGTCAGCTTGCCTTTAGACCGGTCAATATGTTCCTGCTCCGCTCGGAGCGCGGCGAGATTTCGCTTCGCAAGCGCCTGATCTGCCGTGCGCAGGCTCCGGCGGATTTCCTTGCCGGAGGATTTGAGACGCGCATAGTAGACGCCGTTCGGGAGGTACCGGTAGAGACACTCTCCGACTTTTTGAAATGGACTGCTCCCTGATGTGCCGCTTGTGCTCTGTGTCGCTCTCACGCGATCAGACTACCAGTGGACAATATTGGTGGACAAGAACATTTTTCGAAGCTCCGAAATCTCCGCTGTTTTACCTCGTAAACGGGGGTCTTAGCTCAGTTGGTAGAGCGCCTCAATGGCATTGAGGAGGTCAGGGGTTCGATCCCCCTAGGCTCCAAAGATCAGCTCTCAGGCGATTCGAAGACAATCTCGCCGCCGATCACCGTCATCACGCAGCGCGTCTGCAAGATCTCCGCTTCAGGAATCTTCATGATGTCGGCGGAAAGGACCGTGAGGTCCGCGAGCTTACCCACTTCGATCGAACCTTTCTCTTTCTCCTCAAAGGCGGCGAACGCCGGCCAGACCGTAAACATCTGCAAGGCCTGTTCACGTGAAACGGCTTGCTCCGGATGCCAGTCCTCATTGCTGAATCCATCCTGACTCTTGCGCGCGACCGCGGCATAAAACTCGATCATCGGCTCGCCGCGTTCGACCGGCGCATCGGAACCGCCAGGAACAAGGGCGCCGCTCTTGATCAGGGTTCGCCACGCATACGCCCCCGCGAGACGCTCCTTCCCGAGGCGGCTGGGCGCGAAGAAGAGATCGCTAATCGCGTGCGAAGGCTGCATTGATGGGATGACACGGAGGTCCGCGAAACGCGGGATGTCGGGCGGGCTCACGATCTGGGCGTGCTCGATGCGCCAGCGCGGCTCGGCAATCTTTCGGTCGTTAGGCGGAACGGCCTGCATGGCTTGCGCATAAAGATCGAGCACGAGCCGGTTCGCGCGATCCCCGATCGCGTGTGTCTGTATTTGAATGCCGCGGCGCAAGGCTTGCTCGAAGAGAGGACGCAGGTCGTCCTCTTTGTTCGTTAGGAAACCGGATGTATCAGCATCGGCATACTTCTCGAGGAGGGCGGCGCCGCGGGAGCCGAGCGCACCATCCGCATAGCACTTGATTGTTCTTTGCGTGAAACGGCCGCCATTTGCGCCGATCACGGCGCCGTCTGCGAGCAATCGATTCGCTGGTTCGCCCGGACCGGAAACTGCATTATAGATGCGAAGCTTGAGCCGGCCCGCTTGGTAGAGGCGCTGCATGATCTCCGCTTCACCCGTCTCGCTGCCAGGATTCTGAACTTCGCACCAGCCGAGTTCGACGCTCCGCTTCGCACCGAGCAATAGAGCCTCTTCCTTCTCAGCGCTAGATGGAGAAGGAATGTGTTTCTCCGCCAGCTCCTTCGCGTGATCGAGCAGCATTCCCGTCGGTGCGCCACTCGTGCTGTCCTTCAAAATTTCACCTCCAAAGGGATTCGGGGTTTCAGAAGTGATTCCGGCAATGCGCAACGCGGCACTGTTTGCGATCGCCGCGTGTCCGTCGGCACGCGTCAGAAACACCGGGTTATCCGGCGCGATCTGATCCAGGTCCGCTGCGGTTGGGAAAGCCGGTGGCGTCCAGAAAGTCTCAATCCAGCCGCGGCCAGTGACCCATTTTCCTGGACCAGTGTTGCCGGCGCGCTCTTTCACGCGAGCGAGGAAGTCTTCGCGTGTGCGCGTGCCCTCCAGGTTCAGGTTCATTTCGCGTTCACCGACTCCGAAAATGTGGCAGTGCGCATCGGTTAAGCCGGGCACGACGGTGATCCCGTGGAGGTCGATGGTGCGCACGTTTTTACCCACGTGCTTCTGCGCATCCTTGCTTGATCCGACGAAGACGATGCGATCCTCTTTGATAGCGACCGCTTCCGCGCGCGGCTGTCGCTTGTTCCCTGTGTAGATGTTTCCGTTCAGGAAGAGGATGTCCGCCCAAGCCGCGGCGATGGTCAGGTGAGTGAGCGCACAGGAAAGAAGAAACGTGTTCATCGTCGCGGGTATCTTCCTCTTTCGGCGAGACGCGCGCGAGTCATGCGCTCGCGCAAGCCGCCCTCCTGAAGAAAGGCTTTCTCCAGCTGGCGGATGAGTTGGTCGAGAAGGTAGTTTGTCTGGTGGATCAGGCAGATAAGGATGTTCGCTGCTACTTCAGGCGGGCGCGTTCCTATAGGTCTCGTAGGACGCATCCTTTGCTGCGCCCAATCGTCGAACGAAGAGCGCTTCCCGGCTGTCCTCCTTCCATAGGGGCAATCCACGTACACGCAAAAAGTCGCGGTAGTCTTCCAGTAACTCCTCGAGATTCGCGCGCGCCACATTCACCAATTTAATCTCTGTTTCCTTCGAGGTTCCAAAGGCCTGGCTCCCTTCGAGGATGTTCTGCCAGAGCGCGCCGCCTGCCCCATCTGATCGTAAGTGCGGTCGCGCTTCTCTAGAAGACGCTGGCAGAATTGCGCGATGCCATCGTAGATGATGCGCGCTTTTCGAAACGAGAGCAGGTCCTCATAGTCACCATGCGGCGGGATGAAGCCTTCGTTTTCAGGGCTCATGAGTCAGATGGGCCATATAGGACCTATTCCTCCGCTGCCGGCAGATGCGCCGTCTTCCACTCCATCGCCATCCGAATACGCGCGCGGCCACTTGGGTGATCGAAAAAGATGAATTCTTCGAGCGCACTCGGGTCAAGCTTGCGATAAGTCCCTAGCTTCAATGCTACCTGCGCCATCCCGGTCGGCGCACGCGAGGTGTTAATGCCGAACGCATCCGCTTCTACCTCCGCGACACGCGTGATCGTGTTGTTCACCGGAGTCATCAGGAAAGAAATCACCGCGAAGATCAACGCCAGCAGCGGCACGCCCGCAGGATCGGCAATACCGCGCACCTGCCAGCGGTCGCCCCAGCGTCGGACCGCCGCTTCGAAGGCCCACTTCGCGAGCGCAAAGGAGATGAGCGCGACGAGCGAGAAACTGAGGAGGAACTTCGTGATGTGATTCAGGACGTAATGCCCCATCTCATGCGACATCACGTAGCGGATCTCTGGCAGCGTGCATTGCTTCAGCAGGTTGTCGTTTAAGGCGATGCGGGTGGTGCCGAGAAAGCCAGCCACGTTCGCGCTCACGCGATTGGACTGCCGCGAAGCGTCGACCTCAAAAACCTGCTGCACCGGGATCTCGTTCGCGCGCGCCATCGCGAGGATCGGCTCGCTGATCGCCGGATTGTCGAGCGGCTTATACTTATTGAAGAGCGGCTCGATGTAGAGAGGCGCGAGCATTACGCCGATCGCGAGAAGAATAACAACCACCGCTGTTCCCCAAATCCACCACGTCTTCGGCGCACGCCGGAAGACGGCGTAGAGAATGATGAGCAGAATCGTGAAGGCGACGAGGCCGACGGCCAATCCCACGAGCTGCTCGCGGAACCAGGCGCCAAAGGTCTGTGTCGCCAGTCCATAGGCGT
>JACCTI010000152.1 GCA_013812515.1 Chthoniobacterales bacterium | reverse complement strand
CTGAATCTCGTCGCCGGCGGGCGTTACGATCATTTCAACCAGTTCGGCGACGTCTGGACCTATCGTTTCGCGGGCAGTTATCTCATTAGGAGGACTGACACCACGCTTCATGCCAGCATTGCGACGGGCTTTAGTCCGCCGAGCAGCCAGGACAAAATTTTTGGCAACAACTTCGGGCTTGAGCCCGAGCGGAACCGTGGCTTCGACGCGGGCATCGGGCAGCGCTTCTGGAATGGGCGCGTGCAATTCGGCGCGACGTATTTTCACAACCGCCTTTCAAACGTAATCGGCTTCAACGGACTGTTTGAAACGCTCAACCTTGGCGCCGCTCGAACGCAAGGTCTGGAAGCGGAGTTGAAGCTGCGGCCGATCGCGAATCTGGTGCTGACCGCGACCTATACGTATCTCGACGCGGAGAAAACCTCCGAGGCCGACGTCAGCCAACTGCAAGGCGCGCGGCTGCCGCGCCGGCCGCGCAATGAGGTTTACGTCTCCGGAACGTATCTCTGGTTCGGCAAACTGCGCACGACGGCAGAAGCGAAGTTTGTCAATGCGCGTGAAGAGCTGAACTTCGGCGCGCCGAATTTCGACATCGAGGATTACTCCTTCGTGAACCTGGCGGCGGAATACGAAATCAACCGGAACGTCACTCTCTTTGCCCGGATCAATAATCTCACCGACGAGCAATATGCCGAGGTGTTTGGATTCCCCGCGCTCGGACGCGGCGCGTATGCCGGCGTGAAGCTTTCGTTTTGAGTGCTGACGTTCACTTGAACACTCGGGTCTCTTCACGTACCGAGCTTGGTGGAACCAGCTGTCTACGCGCTGCTCGGCCTTGCTCTCGCGCTCATGGTCATCGGACTAATTGTAGCGTGGAGTGCGGCGCGCCACCGCAGTCTCCGTCTCGCGAACGCGAAGACGTTTGAGCAGCAACTGCTGGAACGCATCGAGCTGCTCGGGCAGGCGCAGCAGCGTGAAGAGAAGATGTTTCGCGATGAGTTCGCGCGCAGCCGCGAGGAAATGGCCGGGGCCGCGAAGGCGCAACGAGAGGAGCTGAGCGGGGCGCTTCAGCGGTTAACGGAGACGACGGTGAGATCAATCTCGGAAGTCGGCGCCATGCTGAAGGCGCCGATCGAGAATGTCGTTGGTCAGACCGTAAAGCTGAGCGAGGCAAACGAACAGCGGCTGGAAGCATTGCGCTCCATCGTCGATACACGCCTCCAGCAGTTGCAGGATGACAATTCGAAGCAGCTCGAGCGGATGCGCGTCACCGTGGACGAGAAGCTGCAAGGGACGCTGGAAAGGCGACTCGGCGAATCATTCAAGCTTGTGAGCGAGCGGCTCGAACAGGTGCACCAAGGACTGGGAGCGATGCAGCAGCTGGCGAGCGATGTGGGTGGATTGCAGCGCGTGCTCACGAATGTGAAGACGCGCGGCGGCTGGGGAGAAGTGCAGCTTGGCGCCTTGCTCGAGCAAGTGCTCACGGCGGACCAATTCGAACGCAACGTGCGCACACGCGAGGAGAGCGGCGAGAGCGTCGAATACGCGATTAAACTGCCGGGCGACGCAAATGGCGGCGCGGTCTGGCTGCCGATCGATGCGAAGTTTCCGGTCGAGGATTACCAGCGCCTCGTCGCGGCGCAGGAGAGTGCCGATTCGCCGGGAACAGAACTGGCGATCAAGAATCTGGAAACGCAGCTGCGGAAATGCGCGAAAGACATTTGCTCGAAGTACATCAACCCGCCGAAGACGACAGATTTCGCGTTGATGTTTCTGCCGACGGAAGGGCTTTACGCAGAAGCGATCCGGCGCGTGGGCTTGGTCGAACAGGTGCAGCGCGACTGTCGCGTGGTCTTCGCCGGACCAACCACGCTCGCGGCGCTGCTCAACAGCCTGCAAATGGGCTTCCGCACGCTTTCCATTCAACAGCGCTCAAGCGAAGTCTGGAATCTACTCGCAGCCGTGAAGACAGAGTTCTCGAAGTTTGGTGACGCCTTGACGAAAGTGAAAGACAAACTCGATCAGGCCTCGAGCGACATGGATAAGGTCGCGACTCGTTCGCGTGTCATCACGAAGAAGCTGCGCGACGTGGAGGAGCTCCCGACAAATCCGGAGCCGCTCCTGCCCGAGCTGCTGCGCGACGAGGACGAGGGTAGCTAGCGCAATTCGTGCGACCCGTTGTAGAGGCGTTTGTATCAAACGCCGGGCGCGGATCGTCGCTACGCTCTTCGCCCGGTGCTTGGCACAAGCACCCATAAAACTCGCTCCGCATTGGCAGCGCCGGCTTCGAACACCGACGAATGTTTTTACCAAGGCGAGATCGTGCGTCTTTCAGCCGGCGCTAGCCTTCGGAGAGCGCGCGTTCTACCGTGCTGGTCGCCGGATTAGCACGGACAGGAGCGCCCCTCCGCACGAAGGCGGGCTACAGCACCTCATCCCACTTCGCCTTGTCCCTCAGCATGATCTCGCGGAGGAGGCGGATCGCGGGCATGCCGTGGTCCAGCATCTCATCGTGGAATTTCTTCAGCGAGAACTTGTCGCCTTCCTGCGCTTTGTAGTCTTCGCGGAGCTTCA
>JACCTI010000127.1 GCA_013812515.1 Chthoniobacterales bacterium | reverse complement strand
CGGGCGGCAGATACAATTCGCTGTTCTCCACCGCGTTCATCATTTCCGGCTCCGGCTCGCCGACACTAACGCCGCCGATCGCGTAACCATCGAACCCAATCTCAACCAACGCTTCCGCGCTCTCGCGGCGCAAATCCGCGAACGTCCCTCCCTGCACGATCCCGAAAAGCAATTGGTTGAGAGTCGAGGGTTGATGGTTGATCGACTTGGAAGTTGGACGTTGGAAGTTGGACGTTGAACGCCGGACACTTGCTTCCGTCCCTCGCTCCGACCCTAAAAGCAGCTGATTGCTGGTTGATGCTTCATCGTCAATGAGGGCAGCCTCTGAACTTTGGCCTTCGACGTTCGACGTTCGACGTTCGACGTTTTCTTCCGTCCCCCGTTGCGCTGCTGCCTTGCACCTGCGCGCCCAGCGGATCGTCATCTCCAGACTCCGGGCTGCGTACTCGCGCTCGCATGGCCATGGTGGGCATTCATCCAGCACCATCGCGATATCGCTCCCGAGCGTCGCCTGGATCTCCATCGCAATCTCGGGACTGATGAACGCAGGGCTGCCATCGAGATGATTCTGAAAGTGAACGCCCTCCTCAATAATCCTGCGCAGCTTCGCAAGCGAGAAGATCTGGTAACCGCCGCTGTCGGTCAGGATCGGCGCGTTCCAACTCATGAACCGATGCAGCCCGCCGAATTGCCGGATGACCTCCATTCCAGGCCTAACGAATAAATGATAAGTGTTTCCGAGGATAACCTGGGCTTCCAATTGTCGCAGCTCCCGGGGACTAACTGCCTTAACACTTCCCTGCGTTCCGACCGGCATGAACGCCGGCGTCTCGATCACACCATGGGCAGTCGTTAGGCGGCCGCGTCGTGCGCGGGTCTTGTCGTCAGTCTGTAAGAGTTGAAACATTGAGCGCCATGCATGCTAGAGCAGGGTCACATTCGAAAAGGATGGTGATCTTTTCCGGGAGCGCTGGCAGGCTGCCTGGGGGCGTGGCGGCAACGAACTTCTCCAGCACCAAAAGCCTCTTTGCCGAGCGGGTCGCGCTAACAAGAGTTCGCGCTGGCGAGAGCGCATGCGTTCCCAGAATCCCGCCAACCCGCTCAGGGAGCTGTGTTCGAGTTCATCTGTCACGCTGCACTGCCGCGGTGCTCCAGCATCCCGGTCGCTCCGAGGAGCTACCCCGAAACTAAGGCGCGGCGCGCGTGGGCCGGTTACCGCGAAGCGCTTCTGCCGGCCGCGGGTGAAGTTAGAGCAAGATTTGCTGCGTGCATTGAAGTCGGAGTTCGAGTGCGTGCCCGGTTGGATGAAGCTGAAAGCACAGGCGTATTGCCGCCGCGACGCTGATCGCAGGGAGGGACGAAGCCCCTCTTTAACGCCACCATCAATCGACAATCTCGAGACCCATTTGCCGGGCAGTGCCGGCAATGATCTTGAATCCGGCTTCGTCGTTACGGGAGTTCAGGTCTTTCGACTTCGTTTTTACGATATCCATGACCTGCGTGCGCGTGATCTTGCCAACTTTGTTCTTGTTAGGCTCTTTCGAACCAGCCGCGATGTTCGCGGCCTTCTTGAGGAGAACGGCCGCGGGCGGACTCTTCGTGATGAAGGTGAAAGACTTGTCTTTGAAAACTGTAATCACGACCGGCAGGATGTCGCCCGCCTGCTTCTGCGTGGCCGCGTTGAATTCCTTGCAGAACGCCATAATGTTGACGCCGCGCGGTCCGAGCGCAGTGCCGACGGGCGGCGCCGGATTCGCCTGCCCTGCAGGGATCTGCAGTTTGATGTGAGCTACGATTTCTTTGGCCATGTTCTAAAAGCGTTCTGATTAACCGCGTTCAACCTGCCAGTACTCGAGTTCGACTGGAGTTGCGCGACCGAAAATAGTGACTGAGACGCGGAGCTTGCCACGATCGGGATCGATTTCTTCGACGATACCGTTCTGGTTCTGGAAGGGGCCGTCAGCCACTTTTACCGTCTCGCCGACTTCGAAGCTCACCTTCGGCTTTACCTTTTCCTCACGTTCACGCATTTGCGCAAGCATGCTGTCCACTTCCGATTGCCGCATCGGGATGGGATTGTTCTTCGTGCCGGCAAAGCCGATCACGCCGGGTGTATCGCGAACGAAATACCACGTGCGGCCAACCAGCTGATTGTTTTCGTCGAGCAAATGCATGTTGACGATCAGATA
>JACCTI010000110.1 GCA_013812515.1 Chthoniobacterales bacterium | reverse complement strand
ACGATGGCGATTGTCGTCCCGCGGCCAGGCTCGCTCGCCGCTTCCACGCTGCCGCCATGCAATTGCGCGATGTGTTTCACGATCGACAACCCCAATCCCGTGCCCCCGAGCTGCCGGCTGCGGGCTTTGTCCGCGCGGTAAAAGCGCTCGAAAACGCGCGGCAGATCGCGCGCCGGAATTCCGACGCCTTCATCGGAAACAGAAATCCGAACCGAAGCATCGATTCGCTGCGCTTGCAGCCGGACCTTCCCTTCGGGCTGCGAATACTTCACCGCATTGTCGAGCAGGTTATAGATTACCTCCTGCAAACGATGCTCGTCCGCCGCAACAACCGGCAGATCTTCGGGCGCCTCGAGCGAAGCATGGAGCAATTTGGCACCAAGGCGCTTTTCCCAATCGCGCAGAATGCCGCCCAGAAAATCGGGCAGATAAATTTCCGTTAATTCCAAGCGCGCGCCCGGCGTTTCCAGTTTCGCCAGGCTGAGAATGTCTTCCACCAGCAGCGTGAGACGATCGGCATGTCGATCCATCACCTCGAGGATGCGGACCAATTCCTCGCGCGGTTGCATCGGGTCATCGAGCAGCGTCTCGAGATATCCGCGAAAAATGGAGAGCGGCGTGCGCAGCTCATGCGAAACATTCGCGACAAAATCGCGGCGCATCTCCTCCACCTGCCGCACTTGGGTCATGTCGCGGAAGAGCACAACCGCGTTGCTCGTGCCGTTGTTGCCGGCGTTGAAAGGAACCACCGTCACTTCGAGCTCCCGGCGTGATTCCAAGCCGCGCGCGAGTGTCATCGGCTCGGTTTGTAATTCACCGCGCTCGAGGGCAGCCGCGACCGAGCGGTCGACGACGGCATCGCGCACGATCTCGAGCAAACCGGCGCCCATCGCGTCATCGCGCAAACCGAAGAGCTCTCGAAATCGCGGATTCATCACCTGGAGACGTCGTTGATGATCAACCAGCGCCAAACCATCCGGCAGCGCGCCGAGAATGCTTTGGAGACTCTTGCTGCCCTGCGTCGCCGCGATTTCCAGTTCGCCTTGTTTAAGAGCAAACTTTTCCAGCGCCAGGCCCAGGGCGTTCGCCCGGTCATTGGCGGTGATGAGAAATTTGCGCGGAGCTTTTCGCTCTACGATCGCGGTCACGAGCTGCTCAAGCTCCTCCCACGGCTTGATCCAACGGCGTCGGACGCGGAGCCAGACGACCAACATGACGCAGGCGATTAGGATCGCGATGATCAGCCAGCTCATGGCTCAACGTTCGCGCAGCCTGTAGCCAAATCCACGCACGGTCTCGATCGCCTCCGCCGCTTTGCCGAGCTTTTTGCGGAGGCGGCGCACGTGTGTGTCGACCGTGCGCGTGTCGATCACGCTCTCGTAACCCCAGACTTCGTTCAGCAATCGATCGCGCTCCTGCACGCGACCGCGCCGCTGCATCAGCATGCTCAGCAATTTGAACTCCACGCTGGTAAGACGCACGCTCTTCCCGCCCACCGCCACATGATGTCGTGCGGGATCGAGGGTAATTGGTCCAGCGGTGAGTGTTTCGTCGACCACTTCCCCCTTGCCGCGGCGCATGATCGCCTTCATCCGGAGCACAATTTCGCGGGGACTGAAAGGCTTCGTCACGTAATCATCGGCGCCGACCTCAAGGCCCACGATCCGGTCAATCTCCTCCGCCTTGGCCGTGAGCATGATGATGGGAATGTGACGGGTCGCGGGGTCGCTCTTCAAGACTTTGCAAACCTCGAGACCGGGCATTTTCGGCAGCATGAGATCGAGAATGATCAGGGCGGGCAGTTCCTCGCGCGCGCGCCGCAAACCATCTCCGCCGTCTGCCGCCGTGGTGACGGTAAAGCCGCCCGCTTTGCGCAGGGCCAGCGTGAGCATGTCCACCACGTCCGGTTCATCCTCGATGACAAGTATCTTGTTGCCCGTGGTCGAATTCATGAGCTAGGTGATCTGGTCGCCGAGAGCCGCCGGAGAGAAAAGCGACGTTGAGGTGACAATTCGCGGGTCCATGCGGCATTCC
The DNA here is from genome assembly GCA_013812515.1 of Chthoniobacterales bacterium. Lineage (GTDB taxonomy): Bacteria > Verrucomicrobiota > Verrucomicrobiia > Chthoniobacterales > UBA10450 > JACCTI01. The sequence goes on along the minus strand of JACCTI010000110.1, from coordinate 272 downwards.
TAGCTTTAACCCATGCGTCAATACCACGATCTGCTGCGCCTCGTGCTGGAGAATGGTCAAGCGCGTCTGGATCGCACCGGCGTCGGAACGATCTCGGTTTTCGGTGCACAAGCGCGCTTCGATCTGCGAGAAAATTTTCCCCTCCTCACGACGAAGAAGCTCCACCTCCGCTCGATCATTCACGAGCTGCTCTGGTTCTTGCGCGGTGACACGAATGTGCGTTCGCTGAACGAGAACGGCGTCACGATCTGGGACGAATGGGCGGACGAGCA
>JACCTI010000092.1 GCA_013812515.1 Chthoniobacterales bacterium | reverse complement strand
GCCAATGCGGGGCGATGCCGGATTAGCTGGCCCGCGGGCGGCGCCTTCACCGCCTGACCAAGTTGCTCGAGGGCGTGAATGCTTGCGCCACGCAACGAGCTTTCTGGTTCCCGGCAAACGCGAATTTCACAGCCCAACGAGTCGGCAAGAATAGCGAGCGAAGCCGGAGAGTGGAGGATCCCACCGGAAACGATTACCTCTTCGGCTTCGCCCAGGACGGATTGGAGTTGCTCAAGGATTTCCGCCAAGCGGTAGAACGTGCTCGTCGCGGCGGCGCGGAAAACGTCAGCCGCAGTTGTCACCGGAGTCAGCCCGGTGATTGTGCCGCGCAAATTCTCCGGCCACGTGGGCGCGCGTTCATTCACCCAGAACGGGAGCACGGTTAACGAGTCCTCCGCGGCTGCAGTTCGCGACAACGCCTTTTCCGCCTGCTTCTCGCCGCCGAGGTGAAGCTCACGCAAGCACCACCGGTGCAGGTTCCCGGCATTACTCACGGCACCACCGATGACGAAGCGGTCCCGGTCAACGACATACTTGAAGAGGCCGCGCGGAACTTGAGTCCGCGGGCGCTGATCTTTCCGCTGGAGCGCCCGAACCGCGCCACTCGTGCCGACGTTGATCGCAAACTTTCCTGGCGCATCTGCTCCCGATCCCAGATTGCTGGCCGCTCCGTCGCCGATGGCCGCAAAAATCACAGCGTCGCGGAGCTCTTTCCGAACCTCCGGTTTCGCGCGGGCTGAATCGCGCAACGGCCCGAGCTGTTCCAGCCCAACGTCGCTCAGGTCGCAAAGGTCAGCGTCCCACTTCTCTTCGGGCAGATTGTAAAGACCGGTGCCGCTCGCCATGGAGTGGCTCGTCGCCTCGAACCCGAAGAGCTCCCGAAAAATCCAGGCAGCCGGCGAGACCCAGCTCTGAACGTTTTTGAAGAGCGAGGGTCTCGTTCGCCGGAGCCAATGCAGCTTCGCTGGCCAGAATGCGGCGCGCAGCATGCAACCCGTGCGGAGTTGGATCCTTCGCTCGGAAATCGTGCGACGAAGCGCGGCCGCATCCGCAGCGCTCCGCGAATCGGCCCAGGTAAAAACCGGCGTTAGGACTCGGCCGTTGCGGTCCAGCCCGAGCAGGCTGTGCCAAAAGGCAGAGGCAGCGACAGCGATAATCGGCAAACGGCAACGCGTGGGCGATTTCTCGCGCATCCGCAGAGTCTGGCTCACGCAGCCTTGCGCCCCTCGTAACAAAACCGCCGGATCGAGCTCGGCCCCGCCGTCGGCGGTGTAGTTTAACGAGTACTGTCGGCTCGCGGTTGAATCGATGATGCGCGCGCCAGCTTCAACGAAGAGCGCTGTCCGAACTGATGAGCTTCCGATGTCAATCGCGAGCACGAGCGGTTTGAGCGCGCGCGCCATGAGCTACGACGCGGCGCCTTGCAATCTGGCGAGCAGGGCCGGGCGGCGCCGAAGCTGATCGGTGAGGGCTTCGATCGCGCGCAGCGTCGCCGGGCTGATGTGATGCTCCATGCCTTCAACGTCGTGATCGATCACGCGTTGATCGAGGCCGAGCAGTTGGAGAAATTCCGACAGGAGTTCGTGACGACGCGCGATATTCCGGGCCAGCGTTTCCCCCGCGATGGTAAGGACAAGACCGCGATACTTCTCGTACTTGAGCAAACCCTCGGCATCGAGACGCTGGACCATGTTAGTGACACTCGCCTGGGAGATGCGTAAACTGGTGGCGATATCGACGACGCGAGCGTAGCCCTTGGTATTGATCAGCTCGAGGATTCGCTCCAGGTAATCTTCCACTGCGGCGGAGCTGCGCGAGCCACTGGTTTTAGCGGGCACGAGGGTAAGAAGGGACGGGAGAGTTATTCGGTCAAAGGAGAATACTTTTGCGTTGGCAGATCCATAGCGGGATATAACTAACTTAGCCATGCCTAAATCAGGGACCGACCCAGTGCACACAAAAGCCGGTTTCCGGACGCAGCCGGTTCTGCCCAGTCTCTCTGAGGTCCATCGCACTCTGGTCGTCCCTTCCTCCGCGAGTTTCCTGCGCAAACTGCTCGCCTTTGCCGGGCCGGGGTTTCTCGTGGCCGTCGGATATATGGACCCTGGAAATTGGGCTACCGACCTGGCCGGCGGGTCGAAGTACAATTACTCGCTCCTGAGCGTCATCATGATTTCGAATTTGATGGCCATTCTCCTGCAGGCGCTCTCCTTGAAACTCGGCATCGCCACGGGACGCGATCTGGCGCAGGCCTGCCGCGATCACTACAGCCGGCCGGTGTCTTTCTTCCTCTGGTTTGTTTGCGAACTGGCCATCGCCGCCTGCGACTTGGCCGAGATCATTGGCTCGGCCATCGCGCTCAACCTGCTTTTTGGCATCCCGCTCCTCGTCGGGGTATGTATCACCGCGCTCGACGTCTTGATTGTGCTCTTCCTGCAAAACAAGGGGTTCCGCTACATCGAGGCGCTGGTCATGACTTTGATCGCAGTCGTTGGCGGCTGCTTCGCGTGGGAAATTATCGTGTCGCAGCCGAACGTGCTCGGGATCGCGGCCGGCTTTGTTCCAACGCCGAAAATCGTGACCGACCCGGGCATGCTTTACATCGCGATCGGAATTCTGGGCGCGACGGTGATGCCGCACAATTTGTATCTGCATTCCTCCATCGTGCAGACCCGACGCTACGATTTGAGCGCGCCCGGAAAACGCGAGGCGATCAAGTTTGCCACGATCGATTCAACGATCGCGCTCATGTTCGCGCTCTTTATTAACGCCGCCATCCTGATTGTCGCTGCCGCGACGTTCTACAAGCGCGGGCGCGGCGATGTCGCGGAAATCCAGGATGCCTATCAGCTCCTCTCGCCGATGCTCGGCGTGACCGGCGCGAGCACGTTGTTCGCGCTAGCCCTGCTCGCTTCCGGCCAAAACTCCACGCTCACGGGCACGCTCGCCGGCCAGATCGTGATGGAAGGTTTCCTGAACATCCGGCTCCGGCCCTGGCTGCGGCGTTTGCTGACACGCGGGATCGCGATCATTCCCGCCATCATTGTCACCGTGATCTCGGGCGAAAAAGGAACAACGAATCTTCTGGTCTTAAGCCAGGTGATTTTGAGTTTGCAGCTGAGTTTTGCCGTCTTTCCGCTGGTCCTATTTACGAGCGACAAATTGAAGATGGGTGAATTTGTGAACGGGCTGACGGTGAAATATCTGGCTTGGTTCGTGGCCATCGTCATCGCTTCGCTCAATGCCTGGCTGCTCGTGCAAACTTTCCGCAGTTGGTTCTCAAACTAGAACGCGCATGTACAAAACTATCCTGGTCCCGGTCGAAAATCGCGAGACAGATCAAACCATTCT
>JACCTI010000064.1 GCA_013812515.1 Chthoniobacterales bacterium | reverse complement strand
GGCGACTAAAGATTGTCGCGGATGATCTCGAAGATCGCTGTGCTTGCTAGTGTGCCGTGGAGAGCGTCGGCGCCGAGACCCGTCCCGAAGGCGATCACATCACTCGGGACGTCTGGTGCGTTCTCTTCAAACCGGCTTCCTGAATCAGCAGGCAGCGATGGGGAGGCCTGTGCAGGAGGGGACGGGTTCTGCTCTTGCACGTCATTCAATGACGGAGTTGAGAGCACGCGAGCGGCGGCCGCAGCACCGCTCTCCAGCGCAGGACCAGCGCTTCCCCTGTCCTGTTGAGCACCGACAACATCTCCGCAGACTAGAATCGTTGATTTCGCGCCAGCGTATTCCAAGGCCACGGATACTGCGCGGTCCAGCTCGATCGTCTCCAGAAGAACGCGTTCGCTGTTACCGTCCTGCGCTGCCTTGCGCATCAAGCCCGCGTCCACCACGAGGACGTAGCCGCCGCTGTTAAATTGCAGAAGCTCGATGCTCCGCCGCACCAGGTCGGAAAGGCGCGGCTGGTCCGTCGGCGGTTCCTCATCGGCAAACGCGAGCTCCGCGGGAGCGAAAATCCCGAAGAGTTTCGCGGCGCGCCACCGCGGGACAGCTTCGAGTTCGTCCAAATTCTGCACGAGCTCGAAACCTGAACTGCGCAGATGGAGAAGCAGATTTTTCTCATCGCTGCGGCGGCCCTCTTTCTTCGAAGGCAGAAAATCTGCCGCACCTCCCCCGAGCACCACATCGAGATCCACGTCCTCGACCAGCTCGCGCGCCAGCTCGTGTCGATCATCGCCCGTGCTCGTGTGTGCGTAGAAGCTCGCAGGCGTTGGGTCTGTTAACAGCGCGTTCGTTACTAATCCGGTCATCCGTCCATTCTTGCGCGCCAGTTCAAGCAAGTTCACCACTTTTTTGCCGTTTGCATTGACACCGATTGCTCCGCTTCGAATTCGTACGCCGGTCGCCAGCGCGCTCGCAGCTGCAGCCTGATCGGGTGTCGTGGAGCCCCGCCCATACGTACTCAGCAGAGCGGAATACGGAAGCGAATCGATCGCGAGAGGAGCATCCGGCGCCGCCGCCTGGACGCGGGCTGCAGCGAGCCGCGCTGGATCAAGGCCTGCGCCGATAAAAAGGATGATGCCGAAAGGCTTTTGCACCACCCAGTGGCGAAAGTAGAGAACGCCGAACGCGAAGAAGACCAGCAGACAAGAGAGCGCGAGCAACTGATTGCGCCATTTCATCATCCGATGAAGGAGTCGCTCCGTAGTTGTGTCAACGAAAGAACCCGCTTGTGCGGTCACGTGGCATCGGCAGATTCGCGGCCATGTCTGGACCAGTGATGTTGCTCATTCGGGACGGGTGGGGCATCAATCCCGGCGGCGTAGAACAGCGCGAGGCAAACGGCGACGCCACATTACTCGCCCACACTCCCTTCCACGCCCAGCTCTATCGTGAGTTTCCGGGCGGTCGACTGAGCGCCAGCGGTCTCGACGTCGGCTTGCCGGCGGGACAGATGGGCAACTCCGAAGTCGGCCACCTGAATCTCGGCGGCGGCCGCATCGTTTATCAGGACCTAACGCGAATCAACAAAGCGGTTGCCGACGGAGAGCTGCAAAAAAACACCGTTCTCCAGGACGCGTTTTTGCGGGCGCGCAGGACGCGTCTCCATTTTCTCGGCCTCGTCTCAGATGGCGGGGTCCATAGCCACTATGCGCACCTGATTGCGCTCGGGAACGCAGCGCAAGCTGCGGGCGTAAACGACATTATGGTGCATGCATTCACCGACGGTCGCGATTCCTCACCGACGGGCGGCGCCGACGTTTTGCGCACGTGCGAAACGGAACTCTCGGCCAGTGGCGCGAAGATCGCGACGGTGGTCGGGCGTTATTTCGCGATGGATCGTGACCGTCGTTGGGATCGCACGAAGCTCGCCTGGGATGCCATCGTCCTCGGTCGCGGCGAACGCTGCTGCAGCACCACTCCATCCGCCGCCTTGCGCGCAGAGTATGCCCGCGGCGTTACAGACGAGTTCATGCCGGCGCTCGTTTTCACCGAACCGGACGAACAACGCGTCCGTGTTGGGGACGTGGTGATGTTCTTTAACTTCCGCGCCGACCGCGCGCGTCAGCTTTCACAAGCGTTTCTTGAACCGGAGTTCAATCGTTTCGATCGCGGCGTGCACCCGCTCGTTCACTACGTCACACTCACGCAATACGACGTGAATTATCCGTCGCCGTTTGTCTTCGCGCCGGAAGCGTTCACGCACATTCTCAGCGACGTAGTCAGCGCGGCCGGTAAGACGCAGTTGCGCATTGCCGAGACTGAGAAATACCCGCACGTCACCTACTTTTTCAATGGCGGAATCGAGCGCGAGTTCCCGCGCGAAGATCGCAAAATCATACCATCCCCGAAGGTCGCCACGTACGACTTGCAGCCGGAAATGAGTGCGCGCGAAGTGACCGACGTCGTACTCGCGAACCTGCCGAGGTACGACCTCGTCATCTTGAACTTCGCGAACCCCGACATGGTTGGCCATACGGGTGTAGTCGAGGCCGGGATCAAAGCAGTCGAGACGATCGACGGATGTGTGGCGCGCATCGTGCCGGCTCTGCTCGCGCTCGACGGGAAATGCCTCGTCACGGCGGACCACGGGAATTGTGAGCAGATGCGCAATGGAGACGGTTCTCCCAACACAGCGCACACCACAAATCTCGTTCACCTCATCTACATCGCGAACGACGCGCAGCGTTTCCAGGTGGAGGATGGCATATTGGCCGATGTGGCGCCAACCCTGCTCTTCCTGCTCGGTCTTCCGCAGCCTGCGGAGATGACCGGGCACAACCTGCTCGTGCCGGTCGAGCGAGCGTAAATTGTAGCGTCCGCTGTCCTCAGCGGATGGACGGAAGGACGTTGCAACGCCCGCTGAGGGCGCTGCCGATAGCGCGCACTACACACCGATCGGCGCGTAGCGCCGTCGCTCCGCTTGCACCAAATCGAAGTCGATCTCCAGTTGTCGGTTCAGGAGGCGCGTGCCGGCGCTTGCAATCCGCTGCAGAAACCGAAGGCGGCTTTCCGCTGTGTTGTCATGCCAGGCCGGCTTCTGGCACAACTGGAGTGAACCATCCGCTTCGACGAGCGCGCCCCAACCGGCGGGAATCTCGGCTTCGCTATACAATTCGTTAGGCAGAACGAGGAAGAACAGGTTCGCGCAGCGGTAACGCGTCAGACATTCGAACTTCGTCGAGCCGCGGAGTCGATTTTGCAGGGCAGTAATTTCACGAACAACTTTTCCGTAGCTGTGGTGCCGGATCGCAGCGAAGTCGTGCGAATCGTATTCCGGAAAAAGCGAGTCGCCCCTCCGCAACGTCGGGTAGTGCACGCGCAAGTGTTTCTCCAGCACCGCGCGGCGTTTGCTCACGGTTGAAAGACGTTCACGCGCGGCGGAGCTGCAGCAGTTATCGCGGCGCAGATCGGATAACACCTGTTTGCACTCGAAGATCACAGTCGTTCCCGGCTCGTTCCCGCGCGCTCGATAACCGGCCACATCAGCGCGATAGCGGCACTGCGGCAAACTTACTTCCACGGCGCATGCGCTGTAGCCGTGGGCTTGCGCCCACAAGAGGGCGAGGCGTTTCAAACGGCGATGCGCCTCTGTCTCGCCCCGCTTCGCGCTCAGCTGCGCGTCCATTCCGCCAGCTCCTTTGCCCAATAGGTCACGATCAGGTCTGCGCCGGCG
>JACCTI010000042.1 GCA_013812515.1 Chthoniobacterales bacterium | reverse complement strand
GTCGCGCCGGATCACGGGCGAGCACCGAATGGTGTATCAGGTGATCAAGGGCGAACTGCTAATCATGCAGCTCCGCTACCACTACTGAGCAGTCGGTCGCGCAGTTCCTCCTAGCGCGCCGCCCTCCTCGTAGGCGGCGATCTTCTTTTGGCGTGGCGATCTTGGCTCGATATGTGTCTAACGAGTCCTGCAGCGTTTCGGTCTTCATCAGCAGGGGGATTGGCATTTACGCCGCCGCGGATTCGTTTTTCAAAATCGTCGCGCGAGCAAAGTGCCTAACAAGTGTTACGCGACCGGGAGTTCGAAATAGAATTCGCTGCCTTGGCCAAGAACGCTGGTCACGCCAATGCTCCCGCCATGTGCAGTGATGATCGCCTTGGCAATCGATAGACCCAGGCCCGCTCCGCGCCGGTCCATCGCATCGGCCTGCCAGAACCGATCGAAGATCTGCTCCAAATGTTCCGGTCGAATCCCCTCGCCGGTATCGATCACCGAAAAGCGCACGGTCTCACCGTGACGAGCTGCGGCTACACGCACCTCCGCGCCGGCCACGCTGAACTTGACCGCGTTCACCACGAGATTCGAGAAGACGCGCAGGATGCGCTCGTAATCGACCAGCACCGCGCTCAGCCCCGTCTCCGCGTTAATCGAAAGCCGAATGCTGTGCCGCTCGGCCAGAGGCTGTAACATCGCCCGCGTGTCCTCGAGCAGCGTGGCCACGGCGATCAGCCGCGCATGAATCTTGACGCCGCCTGCGTCGATCTTCGCCATTTCCAGCAGGTCCTCGATCAACCGTGCCATCAGATCGACCGCGCCACCCATCCGATCGAGTAGGTCTTTGTGCTCCGGGCTGGTCGAATCATCCCCGACGAGTTGCGTCCCTATCTTGATGAAATTCAGCGGCGTCCGGAGATCGTGCGCCACTACCGCGAGCACCTCCTCGCGCGATCGCGTTGCCTCCTGCGCCAGGCGCGTTTGCGATTCCGCCTCTGTCACCGCGCCCCGCAACTTGATCTCGCGCAACGCCGCCGCCGCCAGCTCGGTCAACACCTCCACGTCGAGGGCCGACCATTCTCGCGGCACGGAATCGATCGCGCAAAAACTCCCGATCGCATGCCCGTTTTCCATGATCAACGGGATGCCGGCATAAGCGCGCACACCGAGCGATTGCACTGTGGGCACATCGCGAAAGACGGGGTCGGCCATCGTATCGGGAATTAGAAGCGGCCCCGCCGAAACGAGCGCGTAATGACAGAAGGTGCGGCCTTCCATTTGTCGCGTAGTGCTGAGGGGCTCACCGAAGCCGAAGCAACTTTTGTAAAAATCGCGCTTCTCGTCCACAAGCGAGATGAAAGTCGTCGGCACACCGATCAATTTCGCCGCCAGCCGCGTCAGGCGATCGAAACTCTCCTCATTCGGAGTGTCGAGCAGGCGAGTCTGAAGCACGGTAGCGAGACGGTTGTGATCGCGCACGACCGCCTCCGGATCGTTCGACACCCCGGCAATTGTAGGCCGATTCGCCACGTTCCCTCCCGCCTCCGGTGGATTATCTAGCACTGCGCTCGCCTTAGAATTCACGCGCGAAGAACCTACCTGAGGCGCGACGAAAAGCAGGAGAGAATTCGCCGCCGCAGGTGCATCAGAGCGCGAGGCTCGCCTGCGTTTGCTTTGATGAAGTTGCGTCCGCGATTCCCCCGAACTTCTTCACCAACTCATCCAGCTTCGCAACGTAGTAGTCGATGTTTTCGTCGCGGTTTTGCGGGTCGAAGTCGCTCGCTAGTTTGGCGGCCTCGTAGGCTGCCACCTTCTTTGGTGTCGCTTTGATGTAGTAGCTGATTTGCTCGCCGGGTTTGTAGTTGCAGGCTGCGCGTTAGCGCGAACCTGTTAGCGAAGGCAGGATCGCGTTCACTATCTTATCGAAACGCGGATCACTCCGCAGCGGATCGAAAAGGGGATTCACTTTTATTTCGAGCGCCAAACGATTTCGTTCTTCGGCTGCTTTTGCCAGCCAGGTGAAAGCCTCTTCCTGGTCGCCTGCGCGAATGTTGCAGATGACATATTCGACAG
>JACCTI010000026.1 GCA_013812515.1 Chthoniobacterales bacterium | reverse complement strand
ATGCTTCCGCAGCTTGCGTTGTTTGGTTGAAGGGCCGCTCGTTCATCGCAACCTTCCCTTCATGCCGGCCGGACTCGAGATCAATCTGGTCGTGCCGGATCTCTGGCAGCAGGAAGCAGTGCGTGCTTTACGCGAGGGCAAAGACGTGGTCGTGCAGGCGCCCACGGGCTCGGGCAAGACATACATTTTCGAGCTGCTTTACTCGACGTTGAAAGGTCAGGCCATCTTCACCGTTCCGACCCGCGCGCTCGCGAACGACAAGCTCGCGGAGTGGCGCGCGCGCGGCTGGGACGTCGGCATCGCGACCGGTGATCTCGCACTCAATCTGGAGGCGAAGGTGATTGTCGCGACCCTCGAAACACAGCGCACGCGTTTTCTCCGTCGCGAAGGACCAAAGGTGCTGGTCGTGGACGAGTATCAGATGATCGGCGATCCGGTCCGCGGCGTGCATTACGAGCTGGCGCTTGCGCTCGCGCCGAGACAGACCCAGCTGCTGCTACTGAGCGGCAGTGTTGGTAATCCGCACGACATCGTGACCTGGTTCCAACGAATCGGGCGCGAAGCCGTGCTGATCTCACATCAGGAACGGCCGGTTCCGCTGGAAGAAGTGGATCTGCGCAACCTGTCCGATTCACAATTCATTCAGACAAAGGGGTTCTGGCCGCGCATGATCGGTCGCGCCTTGCGTGCCGACCTCGCGCCGGTGCTCGTCTTTGCGCCGCGTCGCAATGCCAGCGAAGAGATGGCCCAGGCGATCGCATCAGCCATGACGGTGCGCGATCCGCTGCCGCTCTCGCCGCGGCAGGAAGCCGTTGCCGGGAAACGGCTCGCCAGACTTTTGCGCAGCCGGGTGGCTTATCATCACAGCGGCTTGAGCTACGCGGTTCGCGCGGGATTGATCGAGCCGCTCGCGAAAGCCGGGCAGCTCAACGTCGTGGTCGCGACCATGGGGCTGGCGGCCGGGATCAACTTTTCGATGCGTTCCGTTCTCATCACGGGCACGGCTTACATGGCAGGAAATTTCGAGCGGCACGTGCAGCCCGATGAGCTTTTGCAAATGTTTGGCCGCGCTGGCCGGCGGGGCCTCGATGAAACCGGTTACGTGCTCATCGTTCCGGATATTCCGCGCCTCGCTGACGCGCGACCTCGACAATTGAAACGCGCGACGCAGGTCGATTGGCCGAGCCTCGTCAGCGTGATGCGCAGAGGCAGTGTTGTTGTAGCTGGGGGCGACGACCCCGGCTACAACAACGTCCCCGGCTACAACAACGCGCCCGGCTACAGCGACGTTCCGAGCTATAACGTGCCTTTTCACGCCGCAGTCCAGTTAAGTCACTCGCTTTTTAGCGTGCAAAAGGTCCCGCTCGGCGTCGAACACTCGCTCGCGGTGGGGGCGCGACCATGTGGCTTATGGGTGGACGCAGAGCGAGCGCGCTTTGTCCGTCGCCCGGTGATCGAAATCTTGAATTCCGCGCAGGAATGGGAGCCGAAAACCGCCACGGTCGATGTTTCGTTAGGGCAGCTGCTCGTCCGAGAGAATGATCGCTGGATTCGCGCCCTCTGTCTGCCGCGAATGCTGGATGGCCGCGGTTTTGGAAACCTCTGCAAGCTGCGCGCGAAAGGAATCTATGGTCGCGAGATCCCGCTAGCGACCGTCACAGCCGATCAACAGTTCACGCCGGTGAAGTGGTTCAGGAAGATTCTGCGCGAGCGACTCTCTCCTGTAGCGGCGGTCTATGACTGCTCGAATCCCGACTCCAGCCACGCCAATCCCGGCCGTCGTCGACCGCCGCTCCAGATGCAAGTCTCGCGTGCCGAGTTGGAGGAGCACGCACACGCAGCCGTCCCGGCAGCGACTGGCGGCGGAAGCATCGACGAGATGGTGACGCGCGGCCACACGATCTCCGCGCGGTTGGACTTCTCCGCGGTGCAGGTCAGCGCGGTCGTCGATTCGCACGGTCAGGCCTTGGAAACGCCACCGGAACGGGAGGCCGTTCCGCTCGTCTGCCGCGGGTGCGATCAGCTCGAACGCGACCGCACCGTGCAAATCACGGCCTCGCCAGCTTACGCCTGGCGCAGACTCCGGCTCGTGGAAGAAGACGGCACGCCGACACGTCGCGGGGTTGTGTTTTCCTTCTTCCAAAGCGGCGAAGGTCTGGCCATCGCCGCTGCACTAGAAGACGAAACCTACCCGATCGACGATCTCGTTTTCGATCTCGCGAACATCCGCGGCGGTCCGCGCTTTGCCGGTGAGGATGCGCCCATGGGCGGCCGCCTCGGCATTCTCTGCCAGCGCGTTTACGACCGTGCCGATTATCCGGATTATCTGGAGATGGGAACCCCGGTGCATTACGGCTCGGGCGCGTCGGAGGTCATCCGGGAAGTGATTGCCAATCCAGGAATGCGGTACCGCCTCACGACTGACGCCCTCCGCTCCGGGGATATCGAGCGCGCGCTGATGGAGTGGCGCAGCCTGTTGCGTCACATCGTCCATGCGCCCGACCTCGGGTGGGCGCGCTGGCGCGAGCTGAAAGCGGCAGCGCGGCACTTTGTGGAGACGACGACATCACCGGCGCTCCTCGATTTTCCGCCGTTACTCGCGGCGCAACAGCGACGCGGGGGTATCGCCTTCAGCTAGCCCTGACATCGCCAGGATAAATGCGACCGCAACGAGCAGGATAATAATTCCGAGCGGGGCGCGCGCGAGAAAGAGCGTAAGGCTGTCGTGTTTGGCATTGAACGAACGCTTAAAAGCGATGATCGCGAAAACGAACGCGACCGCCCAGCAGACAAATGCAATGAGCCCGCCCAGCATCGCGCCGCCAGCTGGGTCCTGACCCGGCGAGATGATATTGCCAGCCACCCCGAGGATTAGGCCGAGCACAAAAATCGCGAGTGCTTTCAGCCCAGTCTTTCGAAGCGAATTCATCAGTCGAGGATAGCGACGATGGTCGTCTCACGCGATGAAGTTTATGCACTCCACTTCGACGCTTTGAGCGGGCGTGCTATGGATGAAGCATGGCGCACGCGCGGGAGACTCCAGCTGCACAAGGGTATCGCATGCCAGCGGAATGGGAACCGCACGCCGCCACCTGGCTTTCGTGGCCACGACGGGAAGGAATCAGCTTCCCCCGTTCATACGACCATGTGTTGCCGACGTTCCGCGAGATGGTCGCGGCGCTGCTCACTTCCGAACCGGTTTGCATCAATGTCTCCAATGGCGCGCATGAAGCCGAAACACGGGCGGTGCTGGATGGACTCCCGCAAGAGAATCTCACATTTTACACCATTCCCACGAATGAACCGTGGTGCCGCGATCACGGCCCAATCTTCCTGACACGCAATGACGAGCCGCGGCTCGCCGTGATCGACTGGGGACACAATGCCTGGGGCGGAAAGTATCCGCCCTTCGATCTCGATGATGTCGTACCAACCCGCGTAGCCGAAACGCTCGGCCTGCCGGTTTACGACGGCGGGATAATTTTGGAAGGCGGCGCGATCGACGTGAACGGCAGCGGCGCGTTACTCACAACCGAGTCGTGTCTTCTCAACGAGAACCGCAACCCCCACCTCACCCGCGAAGAGATCGAACAGCGCCTGCGCGACTTCCTCGGGGTGCGCGACATCTTTTGGCTCTCGCGCGGGACCGAGGGCGATGACACCGATGGCCACATCGATAATCTCGCTCGCTTTGTCGGCGACCGAACGGTGCTCGCGGTCGTCGAGCAGGATCGTGATGATCCAAACT
>JACCTI010000023.1 GCA_013812515.1 Chthoniobacterales bacterium | reverse complement strand
GCGAAACGGAAGTCAGTCATCATACGAAGTTCCTCGATCCAAAGGTCGCGGCGCGCGTGATTCGCATGGGTGAGATGCGGCCAGGCGAACAGTCGGATTCAACAATTGCATCCACATGGACGCTCTTGTGAAAAGACGCCGCTAACGAGGTGTTTTGTCTACGACGTGCCGGAATCGAGAAATTCGTCGGTCTCTGAGTTGATGAGCCTGTCATTTACTTCGACGATAGGCTAATCTGGTTGCCCTCGGAATCCTTGAAGTGAGCGAAGCTGCCCCAGTGTTGTTTGAAGGAAGATTTGATGAACTCGACGCCTTTCGCGCTTAGCTTGCGGTAGGTCGCATCAATGTCATCGCAAGACGGCGTTGAAGAAACCGCCGATGCGATCGGCGTGCTCATCCGGGATGAAGAGAACGATGCGTGTCTCAGCCTTCGGGATGCGCAGCTCGATCCAGCGCTGTTTGTCGTCGAATGGCTGATCGGTGATGATCGTGAAGCCAAGCTTCTCGGTGTAAAGACTTAGAGCGCGTTCCTAGTCCTGCACGGGCAGGTTAACGAATTTGATTTGGGTGATCATGCAAGCGCACGAGTAAGCGATGCGACGCACCGCACCTTCCGGTTAACGCTGAAAAGCGAGTGCCGACTAAATTAGCGGGCTTCGCCGTGCGCGGCTTATTTCTCCCTCGGGAGATGGCGGCCGAACTGTCGCACTTGGAGCAGCAGAGGGCGCGGGGTGATGCTGATGGTGGGATTGATCGGGCAGCCGGCTTTGCGCAGGCCGGTCGCGATCCAGTTGTTGCAATTGTGGAAGGCGGAATAGCGGCCGCGGGCGCGATACCAATTTTTCTCCAGAAGAATGGGCTGACCGGATGCATCGAGCGCGTAGGTCTGTGCGACGTGGTCGCAGAGGCGAGCGAAGCCGCGCAGGGATAGATCCACCGCGACAACCGACGCCTTCGGATCATGGAAATAGTCGAAACCATGGCAGAGAAGCACGGTCCGAGTGGAGCCGCGGAGCGCGCGGACCGCGGTCCCAGTGGTGAGATTTTTGCGGTAGCCATCGTCTTCGCCCCAGCCGACCTCGAGGTATTTGAAGCCCGCGTAGTCGTGGCTGGCTGGCCAGACACCGCGCGGAATTTCCGATCGCCGGACGGCTACGCCGGTATGGAGCAGGCCGTGATTAACCACGTAAACGGTCCGCGTCGACGCATTGGCGCGAGAAGGATAGATCGAAGGGTTCGGTCCGGCGCACGCAACCGAGAAGAGCAGAGTCGCACCGAGCGATGTCCACTTAAAGACGGGGAGCCAGATGCTAGCGATCCTCAAGTTTTGCATCGTCCTCGCCCTCGATTTTGCGGGTAGTTGCGAGGATGGCGACGAGGACGAGCAGGAAGCATCGACGCGTGATTATTTGATGAGTTCTAGAGCCACTCTTTTACCTGCGGCCAAAAGTCGTGCATCGCAGTTTTAAGACCCCGGCAGAGATAGATGTGCTGTCGTTGCTCCCATGGCATTGCCCATGGGCTGCTGTCGACGACGCCGAGATCTTCGACCGTGCGGAATTGTTCGCGCTCGTCATCGGGCCTGGAATCGATCACGAGCATGAGCTCGCCGGTGTAGTTGCGTGAGCCCCAGAGATAGTAATTTTGGTGGCCGGAGAGCGCGGGCGGCAGGCCGTACTTCGGGCCGAAGAAATCGATCGCGCCAGCCTGGCCGTAGTTCTGGCAGAAGATGCCGACTCGCGCTTGATCGTCTGGCGAAAGAGTCGCATAGGCGCGCGCGACGGAGCGGACTATTTCCTCCCAGCCAAATTGATCTGCGAAGAGCTGCGGCAAGGCGGCGGTGTGGCCGGTCTCGGTCCGTGGCGGTTCGAAGTGAATGGCCCGCATGTAGGCGAGCAGTCTTTCCGGCGCGAGCACCGGGAGGATGGTCGGAGCGAGAAGCGCCGCTAGTCCGATCATCGCGGCGATGAGGACAGGTTTCACCCATTGAACCCGAAACGCGACGAGGCGCTCGACCGCAACGCTACCTGCGGCGAAGAGCATCGGGTAGACGGGCGCGAGGTAGTAATGCTTCCCGTGCATGAGGATGAACTCGGCGAGCGTGACGAGATACACGATGCCGAGGAGGCGATAGCGGCGGCCGTCGCGCGCGGTAAGCAGCCAAATGAGGCCGCCGAACCAAATTGGAAAAGTGGCGGGGTTCATGATCAGAATTTGCTGGGCGACGAATTGCAGCGGGCCGAGGACGACGTTCTTGTCGCTGCGCGCGACATTGCGCAGGAGCTCGAGCGTTGGCCAATCGTGGCGCATTTGCCAAAGAATATTCGGGAGTGCGAGAGCGAAGGCGATGAGGCCGCCGAGCCAGATCCAACGTTGCGCGAGGTGGCGGCGCTCGGGCGTCAGCAAAAGGGCTACAACGATGGCGGCGCCGAAAAATGCGAAGGAATGTTTATTCTCGAAGCCGAGCCCGGCGATGAGGCCGAAGGGAAGCCAGAGGCGGTTGATGGTTGATGGCGGAGGGTTGATGGACTCAGCAGCGGAAGAGCTGTTGATGATGCGGACGAGCAGGTAGACGCAGCCCATCCAGAAGAGCGGCTCGAACACATTCATCGAGTAGAAATTTCCGATCCCGAGATAAACGAGCGCGCTCATGGAGGCCGTGCAGGCCAGAGCGACCGCCCAGACGCGGCCGCCGAGCTCGCGTGCGATTGCACCGGTGAGGGCGACAGTCAGCGCGCCGGCGATCGCGGGAAACAAGCGAAGCGCGAAAAGCGAGTCGCCGAAGAGCGTCAGCTCAAGTCGCAGCAGCCAGGCGCAGAGCGGCGGCATGTCGACGTAGCCGAAGTCGAGATGCCGACTGCACGCAATGAAGTAAAGCTCGTCGCGAAAGTAGCCGTACCGGCCGTTTGTGAGGAGGTGGATGAGCAGTGTGGCCGTACTCAACCCCCAGATCAGCCGCGTGCGGCGCGAGGGAGCGAGGATGGTTCGCGCAGGAAATGCGAAAGCGGCCATGGCGCGTGCACTACAGACGAGACAGGTGGCGATTTCAACCAGAACCAGAGGCGGTTACGATGTGGGGGAGCAGCAGGGTGACAGTCATTTTTTCGTGAAAAAATTTGCCCGGCGCACAACTTGCACCGATATGGGGCACTCGCGTGAGGAAGATTACACCGATAGCCGTCGTGTGCGGCTGCTTGTGCGCTGCGTCTATCTATGCAGCTCAGCCAGTTTTCGCGCCTGTGACAAACAGGCCAACGATGTTCAAACCGGCGGCAACTGAAACTCCGGCGGCGAAACCGTTCGTGTTCAAGGACACAACTGGCAACTCGATCTCTGTTCCGATCGTGGATGCCTCCGCGAAAAGGAAGATCGTCGCGACGGTCGATCCGAAATTAAACCCCACGATGATGCGAGCGGCGACCATCGCGCAGGACCGCGCGCACGCGCATTCGAAGTCACGTTGCTGGCGTTATGTGAAG
>JACCTI010000482.1 GCA_013812515.1 Chthoniobacterales bacterium | reverse complement strand
CGCCTGCCTCGGGATGACAGCAGTTCGCGTTTGTTCGTTCTGCAAAAAGGATGGCCGCCGATAGTACCAGCGATGCAGAAGCGCGGGTGAAACGCCTAATTTGTAGAGCAGAATAAACGATCCGTTCTGGATCGTCTTTCGCCAGGCGCCTTCTCGTTTGTGCCGTCGCGCCGACGTCTGCACCGGCGGATCAAGCACCGCCACTTTGCCAGCTGCGCGGAGCCGGCGCGAGAATTCCACGTCTTCCATGAGCGGAATCTCGGCGAAGCCTCGCAAGCGCAGAAAGACTTCGCGCCGCACGAAGACGGATTGATCGCCGAACAGCGTGCCGCCCCGGCGCGTCAGAAAACGCGCGAAGCTTTCCAGCCAGAGCAGACGCGGATGCCGATCGTCGAATTTCCTGTAGAAAGCGCCGCCGATAATCCGCGGCTCACGCAAGGCCGAAGCGATGGCGCCGAGATGAGCAGCCAGCAAGACGGTATCCGCGTGCTGGAAGAGCAGAACGTCACCCGATGTCATCCTCGCTCCCGCATTCATTTGCGCGCCGCGATTCGGCTTCCGGTGTTTCAGAAACAACGAGCCGCATCGCCGCGCGATTTCTTCCGAAGCGACATCGTCTGAGGCATCGACGACGACTGTCTCGGCGAGGCCGGGCAGCTGCGCCAGCGCCGGGAGCAGAATCGCGAGATTCTCCGCATCGCGCCAGGCAGGAACTACGACGCTGATCCTGAGAGGCACCGCGCCAGCTTGGGCGCCGCCGGGGTCACCGCGCCCGGCTCCAAATCGGCCGCTCACTTCCCCTTTTTCAGGAGCTGATTGCGCGCGCGATCCAGGGCACGGCGCTCACTCGCAGTCAGGCTGTTGATGCCCGACTTCGAGATTTTCTCGAGCAACGGATCGATCGATTCGTAGACGTTCTCCGGCTCGACCGTTCGGCGGGTGGAGACACGCGGCACGACATGGAATTTCGGCGTCGGCTGCCACTTGCTTTTTAGGTTGCTCCACCATTCCAGCTCGGGCCCGATCCCGCGCATCCGGATGAAAGCAAACGCCGCGCCGATGCTCAGCCAGAGCATTGCGAGATCCGGCCAGGCATGCGCGGCGAACAGTTGCAGACTGAGAATGCCACCAAGCCCGATCGCGATCCACTTGGCCATGATGCGCAGGAACATCTCGACGCGCGGATAGATCGTGGCGAAAGCGACAAAGATGGCGAAGTGCAGTGCGGAGGAACCGGAGATCGCGGTCCGTTCCGACAAGCCCCATATCGTCAGCAGCACGGCCGGCGCGAGAAGCAGCAGCAGATAGAGAACGATAAAAGCTCGGCGGCCAATGAAGCGCTCCACTTCGCGGCCGAACATATAGAGCATGTACATCTCGATTGCGAACCAGAGCAGACCCGAGGGCGGGTGAACGAACGCGTAGGTCCCGAGCTGCCAGACAGTGCCGCTATGCAGCACGAGCGCGCTGTCGAAAGCCAGGTAGGAGAGGATTCCGCCGTCACCGAAAGTCAGGAGGCAAGCGATGATCGCCGCGAAGGAGTGCACACCG
This sequence comes from Chthoniobacterales bacterium, assembly GCA_013812515.1. Classification (GTDB taxonomy): domain Bacteria; phylum Verrucomicrobiota; class Verrucomicrobiia; order Chthoniobacterales; family UBA10450; genus JACCTI01. The sequence continues at coordinate 5,071 of JACCTI010000482.1, read as the reverse complement.
ACGAGCAGCGTCGTGACATCGACCGGGTAACGCCCCACCCACGTGACCGGCTTGTAGTCATCGGAGGTGGTCACACCAAACATGAGGCAATAAACGGCGCGCAGTTCGCAGGTGCAAGCGACGTTCACGGCCCACTTTTGCGGGGCGAGGACGGGCGCGTGGTTCACGCTTGTCACACTGATCCACGCGTGACGCGGCCACAGAACGCGGCGCTCCGAAACAGCACTGCCCTCTCACGCTTCTTATCCCGCGCGAAATCGAGGGATCTCGCACCAGGTATCGATTCTCATCTTGCGCTTACCCTTCAACCTGCACTTGCACTCCTCTCCATCACGAGGGGGCGTAGGAGTGTCAGTGTAAGTTAAAGTGCAGGTGCAGGAGATCGAGCGCCGATCGTCCACAAACCGACCGCGCGTCAGTTTTACCTTGGACAACGCCGATGGGTGAAAATACCGTTGTCCCTCTTCGGGGGTTTCACATTATGGATAGTCTCGCACCTGCCATCACGCCGCCGAGAGGGCTCGGCGCCAATCGAGCGACCGACCAGCGGGTGCTTGACTGGGTCCAGGAAGTCGCACGGCTAACGCAGCCGGAAAACATCTTCTGGTGCGACGGTTCGCCAGAAGAGAACAGCTATCTTCTGGAGGAAGCGCAGCGCCAAGGTGTCGTGCAGAAGCTGAACGAGCAGAAGGTACCCGGTTCCTATTTGCATCGCTCGAACCCAAACGACGTCGCGCGCGTCGAGCAGTTCACGTTCATCTGCACGCCGACGAAAGAGGAAGCAGGACCCACGAACAACTGGGCCAATCCGGCCGAGACCTACACGAGACTGAACGAAATGCTGAAGGGTGCGATGAAGGGCCGCACCATGTTCGTGATTCCGTACATCATGGGCCCGCCCGACTCGCCGCTCGCAAAAGTCGGCTTCGAAATCACCGATTCAATTTATGTCGTGCTCAGCATGCGGATCATGACGCGCATGGGCTCGGTCGCGGTGAAGCGGCTCGAGGCCGGCGAGAACGGCGAGTGGAATCGCGGGGTTCATTCACTCCTCGACGTGAATCCCGAGCGCCGGCTCATCTGTCATTTCCCGCAGGATAACGCGATCATCTCGGTTGGTTCCGGCTACGGTGGGAATGTCTTGCTGAGCAAGAAGTGTCTCGCGCTCCGTATCGGCTCTTATCTCGCGCGGCAGCAAGGTTGGCTCGCGGAGCACATGCTGATTCTTGGGGTCGAATCACCGGAAGGGAAGAAACACTACGTCGCGGCGGCATTCCCGAGCGCCTGCGGCAAAACGAATTTCGCGATGCTTATTCCGCCGGAGCATTTCAAAGGCTGGAAAGTCACGACCATCGGCGACGACATCGCCTGGATGCAGATCGGCGAGGACGGCCGGCTCTACGCGGTTAATCCGGAGAACGGCTACTTTGGCGTGGTGCCGGGCACGAGTTACAAATCGAACGCGAACGCGATGAGATCGATCGAGCATGACACGCTCTACACGAACGTAGCGCTCACGGATGACGGTGACGTTTGGTGGGAAGGCAAAGACGGTGCGCCCCCGGCGCATGCGATCGACTGGAAAGGAAACGATTGGACGCCCGATTCAAAAGAGAAAGCCGCGCATCCGAACAGCCGCTTTGCCGTTCCGATGCGCAACAACCCCGTGCTCGATCCCGACGTGGAAAAAGGCGAAGGCGTACCAATTAGCGCGATCATTTTCGGCGGCCGGCGCAGCGACACCATGCCGCTCGTCTTTCAGGCGCGCGATTGGGAGCACGGCGTCTATGTCGGCGCGACGATGGGATCGGAAACGACGGCCGCAGCCACTGGAGCTGTCGGTCAGGTGCGGCGTGATCCGATGGCGATGCTGCCGTTCTGCGGCTACAACATGGGGCAATACTTCAAGCATTGGTTGAAGATCGGCCCGCGCTTGAAGAACCCGCCGCTCCTTTTTCACGTGAACTGGTTTCGGAAAGGCGCCGACGGCAAATTCCTCTGGCCCGGCTTCGGTGACAACATGCGCGTGTTGAAGTGGGTGATGGATCGCTGCGAAGGCCGCGGCGGCGCAAACGAATCAGCGATTGGCTTCGTGCCGCGTCCAGAAGATCTCGACACAAAAGGGCTGCCAGACGTCTCGCACGAAACGGTAACCGCGCTCCTGGCGGTCAAACCTAACGAGTGGAAGACGGAGCTAGAGACGCAGCTGAAGTTCTTCGAGACGCTGGGCAAAGACATGCCGGCGGAGCTGAACGGTCAGCACGAGATGGTCGCCGAGCGTTTGCGCGCGTCCTAAGCCTGTCATCCTGAGCCAGGGAAGACGGCGAAGGACCTCGCGCAGGCTGTGGGATCAGGCACCAGCAGTCCATGTGATCAGCCGCGAGGAGGCAGGTCCGTCGGCGCGCGCAGCCAGCCTCAGGATGACACGCGCCCGGCATCATTGGCAGCCCGGCAGATTTCGCAATCATCCCACGGGAGCTGAAGACGTAGCACGCCAAGGTGGCGCAGCGTTTCGGGTAGGGTAGGCGAGTCGTCCACCCTACCCGAGATGTTGCGCCGCACTCGCACCGAAACGAACATCTCCGGTGGATCGAAACGTCGCCGAAGCAGCCTGCGTCGCCGCGCCCGCTGATCGCGGTTGCGTAGAGATCCGCGGCGCCCGCCAGAACAACCTGAAAGGGATCGATCTCGATCTCCCGCTCGGGCAAATGACGGTGATCACTGGGCCAAGCGGCAGCGGCAAATCGAGCTTGGCTTTTGAGACGATCTACGCGGAAGGACAACGGCGCTACGTCGAAACCTTCAGCCCCTACATGCGGCAATTTCTCGATCGCATGGACAAGCCGCGCGTGGACGCGATTCGCGGCATCCCACCGGCGATTGCGATCGAACAGGCAAATCCGGTGAAGTCATCGCGCTCCACGGTCGGCACGATGACCGAGATCAACGACTACGTGAAGCTGCTCATGCCCCGCATTGCACGTGCGTTTTGCCCGAGCTGCGAACGTGAGATTCGCCCCGAGACGCCGCAAGGGATCGCGGATGCCGTGGTGCGTGAACTAAGCGGCAGAAGCGTTCTGATTACTTTTTGGATTGCGGTGCCAGCTAAGACGGACGCGCGCGAGTTCTTTCAGTTTCTCCAGCAACAAGGCTATCTCCGCGTGTGGCTCCACGGCGAAGTCATCCGTTGCGACACCAACAACCCGCCCGCGCGACTCGGCGCGCGTGTGCAGGTGATCCAGGACAGAATCACAATCTCGGAAGAGAACCGCTCACGCCTCGTCGAGGCGCTCGAGACCGCGCTGCGCTTCGGCAGAGACCGGATCAACGTTGTTCCTGTTTCGGGTGAAAACGTCCAACGTCCAACGTTCAACGCTCAAGGTGCAACTCAGCCGCAAGCAGAAATCCCTTTCTCCAAGGGCTGGCATTGCGCGCATTGCGATCTGGATATTCGCCCGCCCACGCCCGGTTTGTTTAGCTTCAACAGTCCGCTTGGTGCCTGTCCCGAGTGCCGCGGATTTGGGCGGACCATCGCGATTGATCTGAATCGCGCGATTCCGGATCGCTCTCTCTCCATCGCGCAAGGCGCGGTACGCGTTTTCCGCGGCGAAGAAATGGGCGAGTCGCAAAAGGATCTGCTGCGCGCCTGTGCGCGCGAGGAGATCGACGTGCACGCGCCCTTCGAGGACCTGCCCAAAAGCGATCAGGACTTCGTCATCAAAGGCGAGAAGAAGAATGGCAAATACGAGGAGGATGAAGACAGCGGCCGCTGGTACGGCGTGCGCGGCTTCTTTAAGTGGCTCGAAAGCAAAACCTACAAAATGCACGTGCGCGTGCTGCTCAGCCGCTACCGCGCTTACACCACCTGCCCCAGCTGCAATGGCGGGCGCTTTCAACCGGACGCGCTCAATTATCGCATCGTCACGGCGCCGCCCTCGGAGACGAACGGCCAGTGGCTCGAGACCGCGTTGACGTTACCCGAAGTGGCCGCCCTGCCGATCTGCCGCGCGCGCGATCTGCTCGCGCATCTTGATCTCCCGCCTGACGACTCGACCGTGGGAATGCTGCGGCGCGAAGTGGTCACGCGCTTGACGTATCTCTGCGAAGTCGGGCTCGGTTATCTCACGCTCAATCGTTCGACACGGACGCTGAGCGGAGGCGAAGTGCAGCGCGTGAATCTCACCACCTGTCTCGGGGCCTCGCTCGTGAACACGCTCTTCGTCATGGACGAGCCGAGTGTCGGACTGCATCCGCGCGATGTTTCACGGCTCGTCCGCATCATGCATAACCTGCGAGACAAGGGCAATACGCTCCTGGTGGTGGAGCACGAGGAGGCGATCATCCGCTCCGCGGATCACCTGGTCGATATCGGACCAGGCCGTGGCGAACAAGGTGGCGAATTAGTGTTTCAAGGCACCCTGCCCGAGATGCTGAGGAGCGCACGCATTCTGCGTGCGGGTGACGGCGTCCCGCAGTCGCGAACTTTCGTCCGCGCGCCACGCAGCGTGCACATCGCACAACCTGCCGATGCTGACGAAAGTTCGTTGCCGCAGAATGCGGCAACCAGCACGCTGCAAGCGTGCGCTCCCCGATCACTCACGCGTGATTACCTGACCGGCGCACAGCGCATCCCGGTGCCGAAATCGCGCCGCAAGTTCACCTCCGCGATCAAGATCACGGGTGCGCGAGAGCACAACCTCAAGAACGTCGACGTCGACATCCCGCTCGGGGTTTTCACCTGCATCACGGGCGTTTCTGGTTCGGGTAAATCGACGCTCATTCACGAGGTGCTCTATCGGAATCTGATGCGCGCGAAGGGCCAAGCGACCGAGCAGGAACCAGGCGCGTGCAGATCGGTCAGCGGTGCACATCGCATTGGCGACGTGGTCATGGTGGATCAGTCGCAGCTCGCGCGGACGCCTCGTTCCACGCCCATTCTGTACCTCGGCCTCTACGATCGCGTGCGCGAACTATTCGCCGCCTTACCGGAGGCGATGGCGCAAGGGCTGACCGCGAGCGCTTTCTCCTTCAACTCCGGCAGCGGCCGGTGCGAACGATGTTGCGGCACCGG
>JACCTI010000471.1 GCA_013812515.1 Chthoniobacterales bacterium | reverse complement strand
TATCTGCGCGGTCTCGCTTACACCTTGAAAACGGTTCCCACCCTGGCCAACGCACTCGAGGCGCAAAAGTATCTTAAAGAAGCGGTCAGGCTGGACCCGGCCTTCGCCCTGAGTTGGGCGCTGCTCTCGATCGTTGATTCGCGCAGCTATCTCACGCAGGCTCTGCCACCGACGCTCGCCCTTCGAGAAGAAGCCCGAGAGGCCGCCGAAACCGCGCTGAAGCTTCAACCCAATCTAGGCGAGGCCGTTTGGGCGAAGGGGTTCTACCATTACGCCTGCCTGAAAGATTACGACACGGCGGTGCGTTATCTGGAAGAAGCGCGCCAGTTGCTGCCAAACAACAGCCGGATTCCGGAGTCGTTAGGGTATGTCGAGCGCAGGCGAGGTCAGTGGGAAAGGAGCGAGCGTTACCTGAAAGAAGCCGAACGGCTCGATCCGCGGAATGTCTCCGTCCTTACCGGGCTGGCTACCAATTACATCTGCCTTCGCCGCTTTCCCGAAGCGGTGCGGAAGCTGGAAGAGGTGCTCGATTTTGCGCCGGACGATCTCGATACTCTCGCGTTCGAGGCGAATATCGCCCAGGCGGAAGGCGACCTCCCTCGAGCCGCCACCTACCTTTCCCGGTTGCAACCAGGCGCGGACGACTCCGGCGCTCTGCAGATACAGGTATATCAGGCAATCCTGGAGCGGAACCCCGCTCAGATTATCCCCCGCTTAACGGAAATTCTGGCTCAGCCTGATCCAATCCTGCGTCACGTGAAGGGGGAGATGCGGTTTTGGTTAGGCTGGGCCCGGGACGTGGCCGGTGACCATGCTGGCGCGCAGGACAGCTGGGGAGAAGCGCGCCGCGAACTGGAGTCGGTGCTGGCGGAACAGCCGGACAATTACACCGTGCTGAGTTATCTCGCCCTCATCTGCATGGGCCTCGGAGAAAAGCCCGAGGCGATAGATTTTTCGGAGCGCGCCATGGCCGCGAACCCGGTTGAGAAGGACGCGGTCCGCGGCCCTTTTCCAGTCGAGGTCCGCGCGCGGTTGGCGGCGCGGATGGGAGACCGCGAACGGGCGCTCGCGGTCTTAGAGCACCTGCTTGTGGTCCCCTACTACGGCGCAATGGGTGCGGCCGCGCCACTTACGCCAGCCCTGCTGCGGCTGGATCCAATGTTCGATTCGCTCCGGAATGATCCGCGCTTCCAGAAGCTGGTCGGATCACCTCCGTGATTCCGGGCCGACGCAGTTCCCACACGCCGCGCGTTTTTCGGCCGCGCGTTTCAATCACTCGAAAGATCAGGGGCTTCGTTAACGCCGAGCCGTCTCTCACTACTGCACGCTTGGTGGGCGCGGTGGCCCTGGACCCATCGCCCGGGCTTTCGGACGGGGCGGCGGTTTAGGCGGGCCTGGTCCCTTTTTTGCGGGCCGCTTTGGTGAGCGGGGGGCGTGCGGAGGGCCGGGTCCTTTTCTGGTCGGCATAATCTAGAGGACTGAGGCATCTTTCATCTGATGTCACGCTCTTTTTTTGCGGAGAGTATGACGTGTCCCGAGACCTGCCCGCCGGTCGAACAACAATTCAGGATAATTCGGGCCGCGTTTTGAAATGAAGTGCAGGAACAACTGCACGTATCCGTCGGCACGAAAACTTTCTCTCCAATGTTCCACCTCGGTTCCGGCGTAAATACATCCATCGCCTTCCAACATTTCCACCCTGGTTTCGTCGGTACCGGGCACTTGCAAATGCACGACCGACGGACACGCCCCTCGTGGAAGCTCGATGGAGACAGTCACCGATATCTCGCAAGCCGCCCGGTCGGTGTGCCGCGCCAGCTTCTCACCTTTAGCGTAGCGCCGGGTGTACGAGTAAGTCGGCGCCAGCTCGAAACCAACCAGTCGGCTGATCTCCGGTCGGATCCATTCCAGGATGGCATCTAATCCCGGGTCGCCCCCGAGAGATAATGACGAGGGACATTGCGCGTCGCTCGAGAACCTGTTGTTCGCCAGCAAAATCGCGTAATAGACTTTCAGATACTCCACGATTGCACGTGGCAGGATCTCTTTGACTAACAAATAGCGGCGTTCGCGAAATGTGCGGGCGGTTCGAAGGTAGTAAGCGCGTGACTGATGGCTCATGCTGACTGGAAAGAGCAGTCACGGACTACCGTTATGATCTCCATTAGTCCGCTCCCGCTCGATCCACGGCTTCTCATTCAGGAATGGGTGCGCGATCGATTTCTTGTCTCTTGCCG
>JACCTI010000443.1 GCA_013812515.1 Chthoniobacterales bacterium | reverse complement strand
AATTTGTTCATTTGGGATTCGTTCCTTTGGTCAGTAGACGTCCCACTTGTCGGTTTTTAGCTTCTCGGTGTATTCGCCCGCGGATTGACTAAGTCTGCTGCCCATGCACCATCCCGTCATGAGCGATAACGATCAGCCCGACCCAGAAAAGGAAACTGGAGCCCCACACACCGACGCGCCGCAGGACAAATCCGACGCGGACGTGGAACAGGAAAAAAAGGCGCACGAGAACGCGCCCCCGCCTCCCTTAGACGAGATTATACGGGAGGCGCCGCCGCCTCGCTCAACCGACGAATAAAAGGCCGCTCCCGCGTTATGCGGGATCAATCGACGCTTCGTCTTTAGATTGCTGACAGACGGTGCTGGGTATGCCGCCGAGTTGTACCTTCGCCATACTTCCGTTTAGAGGAGGAATTCATCGACTCTCCCCCCCGCTCCTGCGATACTGCACGAACCATGGGCAAGCATGTCGTCATCGCGCTGATCGTGGTCACCACGTTGATTGGCGCCGGGATCGCATTCGATCGGCAACGCGCGAAGGAGCGGCAGGGACCCAGTCTCGCGGGCGCGGCAAAACAGAAAGTGCCGCCGCTCCCGCAGCGGGGAGCTCTGCTCTTAGCGGCAGACGAAATGGAACTCAGGGGCGACGCAATGTGCGGCTTTTGTTATTGGGGGGAAGGCGGCAGCACGTGCAACACCGTTCTCCAAATGTCGCAGGAGCCGGGGATCGTCTTTCTCTTGCCCAACGAGAAGCGAACCGAGATGGAACAATTAACCGGCGTTTGCGCGGGCGGTAATTACTCCATCACCGCGCGCGGCACCGTCACGCAGTACGGCGGGCACAATTACATGCTCGTGAAAAACTTCGAAGCGGTGAAGACGAAGTAGTCAGGCAGGACTTCCCGCTTCGCTCGGTTCGACCTTCCGCCACAGTGGCGTCGATTGCGCCGCCGGCTCATTGAGCTCATCGAGTCCGCCAATCGCCTCCAGCATCTCGTAGATGCGTTTCGCTTCCTCTTCGTCTATCCGCGCGAGCGCAAACCCGACGTGCACCAGCACATATTCGCCAATCTGCGCTTCCGGGACATACTCGAGACAAATCCGTTTGGTGATTCCGCCAAACTGCACCTTTGCCATGAGCATGTCGTGCTCACGGTGTGTCTCGAGAATCTTGCCCGGAATGGCGAGACACATGATGTCAGCGCCGCAGCGACGGTTTACGAAGTGGCGCCAAACGAGGGAGCGACAGATTTGGTCGCCAGCAACTTCCGCTGCCTGGAGACAACAACGCCGCCGATGATTGCCGCCAAAGCCATGCCCGCGAAGAGCCCACCGTGAGCCGATAGTGCGCTGATCAGATTCTCAACCGGACCTGGAGTTGGAATTTCTGGCGGCGGCAGATCCATGCTGCAATCTCCTCCCCCGCAAGCAAAGCCAGCGATCGGAAGCGAAACGAGTGCGACGACGATCGAGAAGAAAATTCTTTTCATGAGGGACATCACTTTGGGAACCAATCCGGCAAGCTAATCTGCGAAGCCGCTGGTCGTCAAGGAACCACAACGACTTACGCGGCGCAGTGCCGCTCCTGACTCGGGAGCTGCCGCAGGAAAGCCCGGAGCGTTGATGACCGGGGCTGCCTCAGCAGCTCACCCAATTGACCTTGTTCGGAGACGGAGCCGTTTTCGATCACGAGTGCGTGGGTGCAGAGAGCTGTGGCTTCGAGCGGATCGTGAGTGACGAGAATAAGGGTAACAGCTTGGCTGGCCGCGAGCTGCTGCATTTCGGCGAAGAGCTGCGCTTTGAGAGTGATGTCGAGACCGGAGAATGGCTCATCCAGGAACAGCAGCTTGGGGCGAACGGCGAGCGCGCGCGAGAGAGCGACGCGTTGTTGCTGCCCGCTGGAAAGGGCGGAAGGACGGCGTGTTTCCAATGATTGAAGGCCACAGGCTCTCAGCGCGTCACGCGCCCGCTGAAGCTTTTCACGACGGGACGCCGGCACCTGCGCGAGGCCGAGAAGCACGTTGTCGAGAGCCGTCAGATTTGGCCACAAGGCGAGATCCTGAAACACCATCGCGATCGTTCGCTGGTGCGCGGGCACGAGAATTTTTCCGGGGGCGGAGACGTGCCGCTCGCCGATTTGAATGACGCCTGCGCTTGGGGCATCGAGACCGGCAAGCAGGCGCAGTAAGGTCGATTTACCGCAGCCTGAAGGCCCGAGGACAGCGAGGTGTGCCCCAACTTCAATGTCGAACGTGATTCCGCGGAAAATCGGTTCGGCGCCGAACTGCATCGCGAGATTTTCGACCCGCACGAGTGGATTCATGATGTGTCGCGCGCGAAGCGTGCGAGCGCTGCCGCCAGGCACATCAACACCGCCGCGCCACCAAGATAAGCGAGGCAGAGCGCACCAACGAGGGACTCAGGCGCGTTTGCCATGACGGTGAAGATGGCCAGTGGCAATGATGTTTCTCCCGGCGGATGAAGAAGGAGAATCGTGCTTACGTCCGCGGTAGCGATCAGCGCGCAGAGCAGCGCTGCCAGGAGCATGGCGGGAAGCAAGTGCGGCACGAGAATTCGCCCGAAGTAAAGCCGGAGCGGCACACCATGCACGGCGGCCGCATTCGCCCACGATGGCGAGGTCGTTCCGATGCTGCGCATCGCTATGATCACGGCGAGCGGCAGGCAATGCATGGCGAGACCAGCGGACGCGGCGAACTTGCTTCGAAAGAGGAAGTCGAGTGTGGCGGGTGCGGCGGTCCCGGCGTGCAGGATGCCCAATGCGCCAAACGACGACGGCAGCGCAAACAACACGACGGCAGCCGCGAGCAGAATCGCACGAAGCCGGCGTTCGCGCCCCGCGATCAACGCCAAGGCAAAGCCGAGAATGGTTGCGATGCCAGAAGCCGCGGCAGCGTAAACCAGCGTGTTAGGAAGCGTGCGCCGGACTTCCTGCGCCACACGTGCAGCCGGAAATTCTCGCAAGACCGGCGCTATCAACCCCGTGGCCGGAAGCACCACCGTGAAAATGATGATCAAGAACAGCAGCACGGGTGCGAGCCAGTTTGTCAGCGGAGCGCGGATCGGCGCGAGCGGCGCGACGTCTCTCGCGAGCAACGAGGCGGCGAACCTCGGCGCGAGCAAAACCACGACTGGTAACACGATCACGACAACGAGAGCGCTGAGCATGAGGCATTGGCGCGCGGCCAAACCGAAATCGTATTGCGCGGCGAAGCTGGTCAGGATTGCAAAACCGGCGCCATTGTAGCCGAGGAT
>JACCTI010000437.1 GCA_013812515.1 Chthoniobacterales bacterium | reverse complement strand
GCGCGCCACCGAAGCCGCCGAGCTTCTCGTCAAACTGCGATGCGAATTGCTGATAGCCTTTGTCGCAGACTGCATCGCTGACTTTGTCGGCTCCGCCGGACTGCTCGACTGCGCCTTGCAATTGGCTTAGAATTTTGTCGGAGCTTGCGACGATTTTGTCGCGATCGGTTTTCCAGGCCTCGGCGATTTTCTTCAACACCTTCTTTAGTCCCGGCTGCCCGTACTTGTCGTCGGGCGGGAAATAGGTGCCGCCCACGAATGGTTTTAAGTCCGGGTGAGCCACACATTCATCGGCCAACCGCCGCCGCCGGTCGTCGCCTGGACGAACGTCATGTAAACCTGATCGATGTCCGGTCGCTCTTCGCGATCGACTTTAATGCTGACGAAGTTGTCGTTCATCAGCTTCGCGATCTCCTCGTTTTCAAAACTCTCGTGCTCCATCACATGGCACCAATGGCAGGTGGAGTAACCGACCGAGAGGAAGATCGGCCTGTCTTCGCGCCTCGCTTTTTCGAACGCCTCCGCCCCCCAAGGATACCAATCGACCGGGTTGTGCGCGTGCTGGAGAAGATAAGGCGATTTTTCGCGCGCGAGGCGGTTGGTGTACTGATGCTCGCCCGAATCGGCGGCCTGAGCGTGGCTGAGGAGAATCACGGTGCTGATGAATGATATTCCTCTAAGAAAGTTCATGCCGCCTAGGAGTAACTGTAGCAGCCGTTAGCGCAAACCGTTCCATGAGACAGCGGGGGCTCACAAGCGAGGAGCCTCAACCTTGCGGAGAGAAAACAAAGATGACGCAGCCATTCTTCGACTGCGGCACGTGCGAGGAGCCTGCCGGGTTGTGTATGAACGAGCCTGCAGGGTATTCACGAGCGCCGTCGCCAAACATGCCCGAAACCACGAAGATTTCTTCCGGGCCGGGATGCCCGTCGAGAGAGGTGAAAGCCGCACCGGCATCGATCTCGACGATCTGTGCTTGAGCGCCGTCTGCGCCTCGCCACAAGTCGCGCTTCCGGATTCCCGGGCAGATCTCCTTCGCCGGAACGTCCTGCCAGTTTATACCGATTACGCCCTGCAGATTCATGCCCTCTGGTATCATGTGCCCTGTAGTCTCTTTGATGGAAGTTAAACCACCGCTCGGCCGCTGTCAGCGACGCTTGCGGTTGTGTTCGCGACGCCTGCAACGACTAACACTCGTTTACGGAGATAGGCCAACCAAGTTCAGCGGGATTCCGGAGACGCAGGAGATGCTCGATTTCTGCGCCGAACACGGGATCACGTGCGACATCGAAATGATCCGCATGGATCAGATTAATGAAGCCTACGACCGTCTGCTCAAGAGCGACGTGAAATACCGGTTCGTGATCGACATGGCGTCGCTCAGCTAGCCCACGGACATCTCCGCGAGCTGCGTGAGGTCCAATCGTCCTGTGTACACCGCCATCCCGACCGCGGCGTGCACGTTCATCTGCTGCAAAGCGCGAATGTCTTCGTAGGTCGTGATTCCACCTGCGGCGGTCAGCTCGTGCGGAGTCGCGGCGCGCAATCGGCGAAACCACTCGAGATCCGTGCCCTCCATCATACCTTCCTTGTCGACATAGGTGCAAAGGAATCCGCTGCAGTACGCCTCAAGCTCTCCGATTACTTCTTCGGCGGTGCAGGTCAGGGATTCGCGCCAGCCCTTGACCGCGATTCGTCCATCGCGTGAATCGAGCGCGACGAGCAATCGTTCTTTCGGCACAGTCGAAGTGAGTCTGCGGAGGAAATCGTGGTCGATCCCAGCGTGGCTGAAGGCCGCCGTGCCCACGATAATTTTATCGACTCCGAGATCGATTAAACTCCGGGCGCGCTCGATCGTGCGCACGCCTCCACCGACGCGGATTCGGGCACGCGCGGCAAGTCGCTCGACAATCGCTTCGTTCGATCCGCTACCGATCGCTGCATCGAGATCGATCACCTGGATGACCGGGAACGGCGCAAACTTTTCCAACATAATTTCCGGCGCCTCACCTTCCAGTGCCTTCTCTCGCCCTTGCACGAGCTGCACGACCGCGCCGCCCATGAGATCGATGCACGGGATGATCATACGCCGACTCGCCGAACCGGAATGCCATGTGCCGCGAGATGCCGTTTCAAGTCATCAACGGTGTAGGTGCCGAAGTGGAAGATGGAGGCTGCGAGCGCCGCGTCGGCTTCGCCTTCGTCGAAAACGCGCACAAAATCATCTGGCGCACCCGCACCGCCCGAGGCGATGACCGGAACGTTGACGGCCCGGGAAACGGCGCGCGTCAGCTCGCAATCGAACCCCGTCTGCACGCCATCGGTATCCATCGAGGTCAATAAAATCTCGCCCGCGCCCAGCGCTTCGCCGCGCTGCGCCCACCCAATTGCGTCAATGCGTTCATCAACGCGTCCGCCTCGCGTCCAGACGTTCCACTCGTTAGGCCGGCGACGGCGCGCATCGATCGCGAGCACCACTGCCTGCGCACCAAACGCGGCACTGAGTTCTTCGATTAGCTCCAGACGTCGGACAGCCGCGGTGTTCACGCTGACCTTATCCGCGCCCGAAATCAGCAACTGGCGCGCATCCTCGACCGAACGGATCCCGCCTCCCACGGTGAGCGGAACAAAAACCTGTCGGGCCGTGCGGGCCACGACGTCGACCATTGTTTTCCGCTCATCAACCGAGGCCGTGATGTCTAGAAACACCAGCTCGTCCGCCGATTGCCCATTATAACATTCCGCCAGCTCGACCGGGTCTCCCGCATCACGCAGGCCGACGAAGTTTACACCTTTGACGACGCGCCCATTAGTGACGTCGAGACAGGGAATAATTCGCTTGGCGAGCATCTATAATTCCGCAAAACGCCGGATGATGTCCAATCCGGCCGGACCGGATTTCTCCGGGTGAAATTGCACTCCGAAAATGTTTCCCGCTTCCAGCGCTGCCGTGAAGTCGCACGAGTAACGACACGTCGCGGACGTTGCTTCGACCACGGGCGCAAAGAAACTGTGCGCGAAATAGAAGTGCTCCGCGTTCCGCACCAATCGAGAACCAGCCTTCGCCGCCACAAGATTCCAACCCATGTGCGGCACGCGCTCGGTCGCGGGGAATCGCTCAATCCGTCCGCGCAGGATTCCAAGTCCCGCAATCTCGGGAGCCTCTGCGCTCGTTTCAAAGAGCGCTTGCAAACCAAGACACACGCCCAAAAATGGAGCGCCCTGCGTCACGCGCTGTTTAAGCGTCTCGCGAACGGCAAGCTGATCGAGCGCGCCCATCATTTGTCCGAAATGTCCGACGCCGGGCAGCATGATTTTGTCGGCTCGGCGGAGGCCGTCTGCGTCGTGGACGAGTTCGTAACTGGCACCGACTGCATCGAGACTGTTCTGCACGGATCGCAAGTTGCCCGCTCCGTAATCGAGCACGGCGATCACAGCAGCCCCTTCGTCGACGGCAGCTGACCCTTCAGCCGCGCATCGCTGGAGCAGGCATAGCGCAACGCGCGCGCGAAGCATTTGAAAATCGCCTCGATTTTGTGATGACTGGACCGGCCATACAAAACCTTCAGATGAACGTTCGCCTTCGCGCGCTGTGCGAAGCCGTCAAAAAAATCGTGAAGCAATTCGGTCTGCAGATCTCCGACGGTGCGCGCCTTCACGCTGGCGGAGTAGACGAGCGCCATGCGGCCGCCGAGGTCGATCGCCGCGACTGCGAGCGTCTCATCCATCGGCAGAACGAAATACCCGGCGCGATTGATGCCTGCACGTTTGCCGAGGGCTTCCGCGAACAGTTGGCCGAGCACGATACCGACGTCTTCGACCGTGTGATGCTGATCGACGTCGAGATCGCCGGTCGCCTTCAGCACGAGGTCGAAGGCGCCGTGTTTGGCAAATAACTCCAGCATGTGATCGAGGAAACGAATTCCGGTCGCAATCTCGTAGCGGCCAGTTCCGTCGATCGACAGGCGACCGGAAATCTGCGTTTCGGTGGTGTGGCGTTCGATCTTGGCTTTGCGGGTCATAGGCTCTGCTCCAGTTCGTTCACGTTTTCGATCACCGCGTCCGCGCCTTCCTTTCGCAATATTTCTTCGAGCCCGTCATGTCGCCGATCGGCCACGCCGATGAACCGCACGCCGGCGGCACTGGCACTTCGCGCGTCGTCGACAGTGTCGCCAATGTAATTGAGCGCAGCGTCCGCATGACGTGACTTGATTGCCAGCAATCCATCTGGTGCTGGCTTCGCCGCGGCGACGTCGCCATCGGCCACGATATCTTTCCAGCGAATCTCGGGCGCAAAGCGGTCCAGCGTGAACTCAACCTCCGCGCACGGCCGGCCGGTGAAAAGTGCGAGTGAATGGCGCTGCGCCAGCCGCTCGAGAAGGCCAGGGGACGGCAACCAACGCTCGCGCAAAACCAGGCCATCGTGGTCCCGCCCCAGGAAATGAGATTGGAATACGGAAACAACTTCCGGGTAGGGCACATCGCGTTGCGCAAGGTCAAAAATTAAGCGGTGCGAGAGCTCCCAGTCATTATTCCAGCCTCCATCATTCTTATATCGCTGAATCAGCTCGGCTGATGGCGTGGTCTTCGTAAACTGTTCGACCGTCGCCGCGATTGCGGCGCGATACGATTCCGACACATCCACGAGGACGCCGTCCATGTCGAAGATGAGCATGGAACTTTGCGTTACGTCCATAAGCGCTCCAGTTCGGCGACCAGGCGCTGCATCTGTTCGCTCGTGCCGACGGTGACGCGGACGCAACCGGGAAGCTCGTGGCTGCGATCGCGGACGAGGACGCCGGCAGCACGCAGTCGCTTACAAATTTTGCCCGCCTGCTCATCCGCGCGCAGCAAAACAAAATTCGCGGCGCTTGGATAAAAGGGAATTCGAAGCCGATCAAGCTCGCCGCAGAGCCAATCGCGCGCGGCCAGGACTTCCGCCACGTAGGACGAGACGTAATCCCGATCGCCGATGGCAACTCGCGCGGCGAGCGCAGCCAGCATATTGACGCTGTAGGGCGACTGCGCTTTATGCGCGAACGCGATATTACGCGCATCCGAAAACAGACAACCAAGGCGCATCGCGGCCATGCCGTATGCCTTGGAAAACGTGCGGCTGACGACAAGGTTCGCGTAGCGTGCGATCCACGGTAGTGCCGTCGCTCCGTAAAACTCGAAGTAGGCTTCGTCGATTAACACCGCTGCAAGCGGAGCCGCTTGCAACACGAGTTCGATCTCCGGCAGACCAATCGCGGTGCCGGTAGGGTTGTTCGGATTAGAAATTAAAATCGCGCGCGTGTTCGAAGTGATCGCGCGCAGCAGTTCTTCCAACGGAAATGCCAGTGACTCGGAGCGGTAGGAGATCGTGGAGACTCGGGCGCCAGCCAGTTCCGAGTAAAAGCGGTACATTGCGTACGACGGCTGCAGGATGATGACTTCTTCGCCAGCGTTGACGAACGTGTTCATGAGCACCTGAATCGCTTCGTCGGTGCCGTTCGTCAGCAGCAGTTCCTCTTCGCGAACGCCGAAATGCCGCGCGAGTTCGGCTTTCGCTTCGACGTACTCCGGATAAATCGCGAGCTGTTCCCGGGCGACCCGTGTGCGGAGGAAATCAGCGACTTTGGGCGAGCAGCCGACCGTATTCTCGTTGAAATCGAGACGCAGCTTGCCTTCGCGTCCGGCAGTCGGCGGCGAGTACGGCGCCATTCGTTTTACCGCTTCGCGCGGCTGGAGCGCGTCATCCATTGATCCGTGCCTCCACCGATCGGGCGTGCGCTTCCAGCCCTTCCGCGCGGGCCAGCGTGGTCACTGTCGGTGCCAGCTGAAGGAGTCCCTCACGCGACAACGCCTGCGTCGAAATCACCTTCACGAAATCCGCGGACGAGAGCCCACCGCGGACGCGGGCCGCGCCTGAAGTTGGCAGAATGTGGTTGGGACCGGTCGCATAATCGCCGGCGGCCTCGGCACTCATCGCGCCGATGAAAATGCTGCCGGCATTTTGGATCTTCGGAAGCAACGAAACGTCATGGATGCTCAGATGTTCGGGAGCGAACCGATTGCTGATCGCGATCGCCTCGCCAGTAGATTTCACGATCACGATTGCGCTGTTCCGTTCGATGGCCTGACGCGCGACTGCGCTCGTACTCAACGTCGCCATCTGCTTTTCGACCTCGCGGGCGACCGCGTCCACGAGCGTCGCCGACGTCGTGAGCAGGATCGCGGAAGCTTCTGGATCGTGCTCCGCTTGCGCGAGCATGTCCGCTGCAATCCACCCCGGATTGCCGTCTTCAGAAATGATCACGATTTCTGTCGGACCGGCGACGAAATCGATCCCGACTTCGCCGGCGAGGAGCTTTTTCGCCGCCGAGACGTAAACGTTTCCCGGGCCAACGATTCTATCGGCTTTCGGAACCGTGGCGGTACCGAAGGCAAAGGCGGCGATTGCATGCGCGCCGCCGAGCGTGAAGACGCGCACCCCGCCGAGCAGCGCGGCCGTCGCCAGAATCTCGGGCGTGGCTTTGGGCGTGGCGACGCAAATGTTTGGAACGCCCGCGACCTGCGCCGGGATCACCGACATCAGCAAGGTCGAGGGCAGGGGATAACGGCCGCCTGGAACGTAGGCGCAGATCGTTTCGAGCGGCCTAACGACTTGTCCGACACGAACTCCAGACGCGATTTCCGCGCTGCGTTCGAGCGGCAACTGTGTTTCCGCAAATGATCGGATGTTTTTCTCCGCGACTCGAACGGCAGCGATGAATGGCGCGCTCACTTGCGCCAAGGCTTCGTTGAGTTCTGATTGCGTGACTTCGAAGCGGTCGCGAGCGAACCGGTCGAGGTCCCTCGCGTAACGAAACAGCGCGGCGTCGCCCTTTGCGCGCACATCTTCGATGATCGGCCTAACGACTGCTTCAGCCTCCGCGAAGCGCGCCGATTTGCGCACGAGCAGATCGGCGGCCGCAGATGAATCGAGGATCCGAATCATCGGCTCACGGGACGATCTTGTTCAGCGGATACTCCAC
The DNA here is from genome assembly GCA_013812515.1 of Chthoniobacterales bacterium. GTDB lineage: Bacteria > Verrucomicrobiota > Verrucomicrobiia > Chthoniobacterales > UBA10450 > JACCTI01. The sequence goes on along the minus strand of JACCTI010000437.1, from coordinate 2,312 downwards.
GATGCCCTCGGCACCCGCTTCCTTCAGCCGGGGAATGATTTGGCGCACGGTGGTTTCGTCGAGAATGGTGTTCACCGCGAGCCAGTTGTCATCGCTCAAATGCGAGATCGTCGGCTTCTTCAGCGCGGGCAGAACGTTCAAGACGGCGGCGAGATGATCTTTGCGTACGTTCAACATGAGACCGACGCGGCCGAGAGCGTTGATCGCGGCCTCCAGCAGCAATTTGATGTCGCCAATCTTCCGGCGCTTCCATTCGTCGCGCGCCGCGGTTTCGTTCGCGATGAGTTGCGTGTTCGATTCGAGGACGACCTCGACGATCCGCAGATTATTCGCGCGCAAGGACGAGCCGGTCTCGGTGACTTCCACGATCGCGTCGGCCAGTACCGGCGGCTTCACCTCCGTGGCGCCCCAGCTAAATTCCACCTTCGCGCTCACGCCGTTCCGCGCGAGATAGCGCGTGGTCGTTTCCACTAATTCCGTCGCGATGATCTTGCCTTCGAGATCGCGCACGTCGTGCACGCCGGACGATTCCGGAACGGCGAGGACCCAGCGTACCTTCCCGAAACTTTGCTTCGCGTAGACCAGATCAGCGATCGTGGTGACCTTCGCGCCGCTTTCTTCCACCCAATCGAGGCCGGTAAGTCCCGCGTCGAGAATGCCGTCCTCGACGTAGCGCGCCATTTCCTGCGCGCGGATGAGCATGCACTCGATCTCTGGATCATCGATCGCTGGAAAATACGAGCGACTGCTGGTCGCGATATTGAAGCCGGCCTTGCGAAACAGTTCGATCGTCGCCTGCTCCAAACTGCCTTTGGGAATCCCGAGCCGCAGTTTCATTTCGCACCTCCGTAAACTGCCGCGGGATCGAACGTCCGCGTCTCCGCAGCGATCCATTCCTCACCTTTCAGCCGGCGGAAAAAACAGCTTTCATAGCCCTCGTGGCAGACGCCGGGACCGATCGGTTCCACCTTGAGCAGCACGGTGTCGGCGTCGCAATCGGTCGCGATATCCTTCACGATGAGCCGATGTCCGGAGGATTCGCCTTTCTTCCAAAGCTGCTGGCGGGAACGGCTATAAAACGTCGCGTAACCCGTTTCGGCGGTGGCACGAAATGCCTCTTCGTTCATGAACGCGAGCATGAGGACGCGCCCGGTTTGCGCGTGCTGAACAATTGCCGGCACGAGACCATCAAGCTTCGAGAAATCGAGTTGCATACTGGGAAAATAAAAACCCGCGGACTTTCAGTTCCGCGGGTCTTCGAAGGGAGTTGGTAAAATTCGTCGAGAACGCGCGGTGAACTAATTCGGAACCGGATGATGATGCCGATGAAGCGGAGCGCGCATGTGAGCGACAAACTTGGCACCTTCTCCGTCGTGCGCAAGCTCGCGCACGCGGGCTATCTGCGACGCGGCTGCCATTCCGATTTGCCCGATGGGGACGAGATGTTTCTGATAGGCAAGCAGGCTCGGCGCGCTCGTCGATCGATACTCAAGGGGCGAACCGTGGCCCAGAACCGCTCCGATATAAGTCAAGGTGCATTTTGATTAAACCCTGTACTGCTCACTGTAGGCCGGTGAAACCCTCGGCCTGCAGTGCGTGACTGCTCGAAAGCACGCGTGGCCGCATCCTCGAGCGCCTGCGTGATCGTGAGTCCACCGTGAACGATTTGGCCGCCGAGCTGGACCTGACGGACAATGCTATCCGAGCGCATCTCTTGACTCTTGAGCGTGATGGGCTCCTCAAGCAGTCGGGCACTCAACCCGGTTTCCGAAAACCGCACGCAACCTATGCGCTGACGCCGGAGGCCGAGCAGACTTTTCCGAAGGCCTACGGCTCGCTCTGGACCTGATCTTGACCGTGTTCTCGAAAAAGCTAAGTCCGCGCGAGCTTCGGAACGCACTTCGCGAAGTCGGAAAAACGGTAGCAAAAAAGCACCTGCCGGAGATTGCAGGCAAAGACCGCGACGAGAGGATCGAAGCAGCTCTTGGGATTCTGAAAGAGATGGGCGGTGCCGCGAGCTTTCACGAAAGCGAAGGCAGCAGCTTTATTCGCGGGAACGGTTGCCCGCTCGCTGCGGCCACGGCTTGTCACCCCGAAGCGTGCCTGATCGCGGAGTCGCTGCTCACGAACATCATTGGCGTTCCGGTAAAGCAGCATTGTGTTCGAGGACCTGCTCCGTCGTGCCGCTTCGAAGTTCATTGAGGAGTGCGAAGCGAAGCAGTTAGGTGCCGTTACTGGAGCGCTCTTCTGCCAAAGAAAGCTTCAAAAGCTCAAAATCTAATCGAAAGCCCAACGAACGGATTCAGGTCGTC
>JACCTI010000410.1 GCA_013812515.1 Chthoniobacterales bacterium | reverse complement strand
CCCGTTTGCGCTACACCGCGGAATTGCCATTTTACCAACTCTGATCCGCGGAGCGCGGCGTAGAGATCTTCCTCCGCTCCTTCGCGTTCAAAACAGAGGCGCCAATCTTCGAGTGGCATCTCCTGGAATGGCCGCAGCGTGAGCAAAAATCCGTAGTCGTCGATGGTCACAAGCGCATTCCCGCCGATGCGGTTCTTCACCCGCCACGCCACAATCCGCGAGAGCGCATCGTTCGCGCTGCGGCCGATGAGTGAATGGAAAAAGTAGTGCGTGTGCTCGCCTTCGCGATACACCTCAATGAGCATCTTCTCGCCCACGGGTAGTTCCGAGAGGCTGAGTTGGGCGCGAAACTGCTCCAGGATCGCCTCTGCATTTGCGATCGAAATCTCGTAGGCTTCCACTAGCCAATCGAGCGCTTCGGTAGGTGCCTTGTTGCTCTCGAGTCGGGCGGCGACTTCCGCGCGCAAATCACGGACACCTTGGGCCAGCCCAGACGTGAGCGGCATCTTGGCCGCATTCCAACGCGGCACCGTGGGGAGATGCCCGTCTGCGCGCTCCACGTACGCCGCCTGCAAGCCAGTATCGATCAGGCGTAAGATCCGTCCGCCCAGCACGAAGAGGTCGCCGAGTTGCAACTGTTTGATGAAGTTCTCTTCGACCGATCCAAGCCGGCGACGTCGCAGCAGGACATCAACAAAACTCTCGGAGACAATGGTTCCGATATTCACGAGGAAGTCGCGCGCGACTCGCGGATGCGCGAGGGAGACAACGCTGTCCGCGACGCGAATCTTGCCGAAGATTCCGGCGTATTGCTTTTCGAGCGATGCCCCGCCGCCTTCGAGGTATTGCACAATCTGCTCGAACTCAGCGCGACTGAGTTCGGCGAACGGATGCGCGCGCCGGAGCAGCGTGAAGAGCTCGTCCAGTCCGATCGGGGCGACCGCAGCGAGTCCCACGATATGTTGTGCGATCACGTCGACCGGTTTCTGCTGCACACGAATCGGGTCCAGCGCTCGCTCACGCACTCGCTTCGCCGTGACCGTGGCTTCGACGAGATCGTTGATGTTCGTCGCGACGAGCACGCCGTGACTGGTCCGGTTCAGCGAATGTCCCGAGCGCCCGATTCGTTGGATGGCGCGGGAGACCCCCTTCGGGGTTGCGACCATGACCACGAGGTCGACCGCGCCGATATCGATCCCTAGCTCCAGACTGGTTGAGCAGACGACTGCGCGCAGTTCGCCATTCTTGAGGCGATCTTCGACCTCCACTCGGACGCTTCGGTCTAACGAGGCGTGATGAATTTCAATTTGCCTGGCGAGGTCCGGCAGCAGCTCCTTCAGCTTCAAGCCGAGTTGCTCTGCGGCGGAACGGACGTTCGTGAAAACGAGCACTGAGGCGCGGGTGCGGATGAGTTCCGCCAGCTCCGCGTAGAGACGCACACCAGTGTAGCCGGCGGGCGGGTAAGGCTTTCGCCGAATCGGTGAGAAGACTTCGACAATCGATTTCTTTTCCACCCGCGCCTCCGCGATCCGGCATGGCCGATCTTCCCCCACCAGAAAACGCGCGAGCACATCGAGTGGCGCAGCCGTTGCCGAAAGGCCGATACGGCAAATGGAGCGGCGACACTCTTGTTGCCGATCTTGACGGGCGACAGGAGTGTCGCCCCTCCGACGCAGTCGCTCGAGACGTTCCAACGACAACGTGAGATCGGCCCCGCGCTTGTTGCCGGCAAACGAATGCAGCTCATCGACGATCACGAACCGGCACTCGCTCAGATGCGCGGCATAGCTCTCCTGCGCGAGCAGGACGGCGAGACTCTCCGGAGTCGTCACGAGAATGTGCGCTGCGCGCCGGCGGAATTTTGCGCGCTCCGAAGCCTTCGTGTCGCCCGTCCGTGCGTGCACAAGCAACGCCTTCTCCACATTCATGCCAACGATCGGGGCATGCAGATTCTTGCCGATATCGTAGGCAAGTGCGCGCAACGGCGAGACGTAGATGCACTGCACCGCAAGGCGCAGCGTGCCGGCGTCGAGCTGGCGCAGGAGGTAATCGAAGACGCCGAGGAATCCGGCGAAGGTCTTGCCGCTGCCGGTCGGCGAAGTGAGGAGAATGGAGTCCTGGTCGAGGATTGCAGGGACAGCGAGGAGCTGCGCGTGCGTAAAGCTCGGGTACGTCTTGCGAAACCAGCGACGCAAGCGCGGATGTAAACGCTTCGCGAGTTCCTTCGGTTCTGCGGCCGTTTGCGACAGCATCCGGGAACTTCGCCTAGGGAACCGCACGCGCGAATTTCCGCGCATCGGCCATGCATGTCATCCCGAGGCAGCGAAGACGCGGAGGGACCTCGTATCCCCGCTGCGATTCACGGCAACCGGGAAGCGTCGCTGCTATTCATTGTGCAGGCCTTGTGTGATCCACGACTTGAGTGAAGTCCCTCGCCGTCTCCGCGGGCTTGGGATGACATGCATGGAGAGCGTGCGGTGAAGGCTCGATCATCCCTCCGGGTTCACCGGGAAGTGTTTGTTCTTCAGCCCCTCAGGGACACGTT
>JACCTI010000316.1 GCA_013812515.1 Chthoniobacterales bacterium | reverse complement strand
GCTTTGCCAGCCAAACCTCGGTGATGCAGTACCTCGACGTGCTGGAGCGGAAAGGCTTCCTCGACCGGCATGCACGGAAAGCTCGGGCGTTGATCACGCCGGTCCAGAAGGTACGGATCACCGATATCCCTATTTACGGTCAGATTCCCGCCGGGATGGCGACGCTAACGGAGCAAACGATCGAAGGACATGTCTCCCTCGATGCACGCACCGTCAACGCGTCAAAAAACGGCCGCACTTTTGCGCTCCGGGTGCGTGGCGATTCAATGATCGATGCGCACATTCTGGATGGCGACATCGTGATCCTCGAGGACCGCAAGGATGTGCAGAGCGGCGACATCGTTGCGGCGCTCATCGATGGCGAGACGACTCTGAAACGATATGTCATGGATCACGGGCGGCCATATCTTAAGGCCGAGAATCCGCTGTATCCGAACCTTGTCCCCGCGAGGGAACTGCGTGTTCAAGGGGTGATGATCTCGCTGGTTCGCAGGCAAGTAAGCGTAAGCCGCCGTAAACGGGATTAATGTTCATTTGAACATGTTCCATGCTGGTGTCATTCTTCTGGAATGGCAACCGGTCGCAAGGTTGAACACACATCGCGCGCTTCATCGCCGGTGCGGGACGCGCTGTCAGATCACGCAGTTCCGGCTGGCGTCATTCTGGATCTGCGAAAGCTCCTCGCGGAGCGATTTCCCCAAACTCGCGCTCTGCCGCAGGCGCGTCTGTCCACTGGGATTGCTCCTTTGGATGAGGCGATCGGTGGTGGATTGCCCAAAGGGGCGATTACAGAGCTGACCAGCCCGCAGCTCAGCGCCGGCAGCGCGCTCCTGATCCACCGGCTGCTGCAAGCTGCCCATCAGGAGCGCTACTTCCTCGCTTTGATCGATGGCCGCGACTCGTTCGATCCAGAGCCGCTCGGAAACGCGTGCTTGCGCCACCTTCTTTGGGTTCGTTGCACCGATCCACTCGAAGCCGTGAAAACGGCGGACCTGCTTTTGCGCGACGGCAATTTCCCGCTTGTCATCCTTGATCTTGTCCTGAACGCGGCCGAGGAACTGCGCAAAGTTCCGCAAACGAGCTGGTATCGGTTGCAACGTTTGGTCGAGCCGGCGCCGACCGCGTTTCTCGTTCTGACGCGCCGCAGCATGATCAGCAGCGCGCAACTAAAACTCGTGCTCGAGAACAACTGGCGGCTCGAAAATCTCCAGCAGGATGAGAACGTCGCGCGACTTAAGATTCACGTGCAACGGATGCAGGGCGGCCGCCAGGACCTCGCGCGGACAGGCTGATGTTTGCGACGATTCTTCTGCCGGATTTTCATCTTCAGGCCGCGTTGCGTCATGAAACAGAGACGACGAGGCCGATCGCTTTGATCGATGATCGCGAAACCAGGGCCGTCGTCACTCAGCTTAACGCCGCTGCGGAAAAGGTCGGTGTGCGTTGCGGCATGACACCCAGCCAGGGATTGGCGCGCTGTCTGGAGCTCGTCGTGAAAAGCCGCGCACGCGAACAGGAACGTTTGCTCGACGAGCTCTTGCTTCAGTTCAGCTACACGCTTTCGCCCTACGTAGAAGCGACTGCGCCGGGCGTCTGTACCGTGCAGTTTACCGGCACGCGAAATCTGGGGGCAAAAGTCGAGCGCGTGATTGAGCAATTACGCGAGACGAGCATCACCGCACGCGGCGGGATTGGACCCACGCCAGATATGAGCCTGCTAGCCGCGCATTTTGCCCGGCCCGTTCTGCAAGTCGGCGACACGAAAACATTTCTCGCTTCACTGCCGATTGAGACGCTGGCTGTCGTGTGATGCAGCGTGCGCGGCGTGAGGTGATCGTTAGCATAGCCTGTCATCCTGAGGCGCAGCGCGCCGAAGGACCTCGCCTTTTGGTGATGGTGCACGCTTCGGCCGCAGTGTGATCGGCACTCCGTCGGTGGGGTCCTTCGGCGTCTTCGTCAGGATGACAAAGTGTTTAGGCGCACTCCGAGTTGCGGCTGCCGGCGTTCGCCGGACTAGAACTGCGGCTTGAGACCGATTCGCTGAGGACAGCAGACCCTACAGATATGAGGCGCAGGTGGCCGCGCATCTCGTCCGACCCGTTGCCTCCGGAGATGTGCATGATTGCGGAGACGAACGCCGCGCTCATGAGGCCATGGGCGAGCGCTACCACCACGACATACTGGCCGGCTGTCTTGATCGCGCCCATGCCGATAAAGGTAGTGCGAAGGTGCCAAATTCCGCGATGCAGGGCGAAGCTTTTCCATCCTGCGATGCAAGCAAAAGGACCAGCGAGTGGCAACGATCTATGTGACCAGCCGTAAGGGTGCGCTCACGTGGCGGATTGGCGCGGCTCGACGGAGCTAACGACAACAGCATTGCGCCGCTGCTGCTCTCGGTCTCACCAGAATCGCGTTCGCGCGACGCTAAGGCGCCGCGAGCGTCAGTCCCCTGCGCGGATTCCGCTCGAAAGAAGATGAGCGCGCGCTATCATCAACGGATGCGATCCGCGGTTCCACGACCGACGAGCTCACTTGCCGTCAGGATCGAGGCGGTTCGACGCATATTTCCCGGCCCCTGGCCGACCGAAGCTATCGCCGGCGTTTCATTGCATGTGGAAGCGGGTGAATTCCTCGCTCTTCTCGGCCCATCCGGCTGCGGCAAATCAACCTTGCTCCGCTTGATCGCGGGATTGTATTCCTCGTCGCCGTCCTGTGGAGCCAGTCGACGTATCCCGTAGCGTACATTAGGTTCACGCACATGCATGTTCGTCTCACCTGCATGGCCGTCCACCGCCGGGACCCAGTTTCCAGACGGTCCCGTCTGTTTTACGGGATGGGTGCCGGCGTTATAACAGGTTCGGGGGTCGCGGCTGGAGAAGGAGTGGCGGCGGGCGTTGCGGTAGGTGTGGCTATGGCAAAGGCGCTATTGGGCCGATGTACTTGGTCGCTATCACCACGTTGTCGTACCACTTTTTGTTAACACGTTC